>CALMWO010000611.1 GCA_937873805.1 uncultured Hyphomonadaceae bacterium | reverse complement strand
GCCTCCAGCCGCTGTGGCGTGTCGATGAAGGGGATCGACATCGTGGTGCATGGCAGCATCGGCCACATGTCGGCCTTCATGGCGCAGTCGGGTAGCCTTGTCGTGCTGGGCGATGCGGGGGACGCGCTGGGCGACTCGCTGTATGAGGCGCGACTGTTCGTGCGCGGGTCGGTGAAATCGCTGGGCGCGGACTGCATCGAGAAAGAGATGCGGCCCGAGCATCTGGCGCTGTTGGCCGACCTTCTGAAGCGTGGCGAGGCGGACGGCAAAGCCAAGCCGGAAGAGTTCAAGCGCTACGGCTCGGCCCGCAAGCTGTACAATTTCAACATCGACAACGCTTCGGCGTATTGAGGCAGCATGAGTGATCTTCCCCGCACCCCGCCCCGTTTCTCGGCCACGTTCACCCCGGCCGTGAACGCGGAAATCCGCCGCGCCGCTGCGTCCGGCATCTATGACATTCGCGGCGGCGGCACCAAGCGCCACCTGCCGCATTTCGACGACCTGCTGTTCCTGGGCGCGTCGATCAGCCGCTATCCGCTGGAAGGCTACCGCGAGAAATGCGCGACCGACGTCTGGCTGGGCACGCGCTTTGCCAAGAAGCCGATCCATCTGGAGATTCCGGTGACCATCGCGGGCATGTCGTTCGGCGCCTTGTCCGGTCCGGCAAAGGAGGCATTGGGGCGTGGCGCTTCGGCGGCGGGCACGTCCACCACAACGGGTGATGGTGGGATGACCGAGGAAGAGCGTGGGCATTCCGAGACGCTGGTCTATCAGTATCTGCCGTCGCGCTACGGGATGAACCCCGACGACCTGCGCCGCGCGGATGCGATTGAGATCGTGGTCGGTCAGGGCGCAAAGCCCGGCGGCGGCGGGATGCTGCTGGGGCAAAAGATCAGCGACCGCGTGGCGAACATGCGGAACCTGCCGAAGGGGATCGACCAGCGCAGCGCCTGCCGTCATCCCGACTGGACCGGCCCGGATGATCTGGAAATCAAGATCATGGAACTGCGCGAGATCACCGATTGGGAAAAGCCGATCTACGTCAAGATCGGCGGCGCGCGGCCCTATTACGACACCGCTTTGGCCGTGAAGGCCGGGGCAGATGTCG
>CALMWO010000610.1 GCA_937873805.1 uncultured Hyphomonadaceae bacterium | reverse complement strand
ATGGGGTCTGAGTAGCAGTGGAACAGAAAACCTACACAAGGATATGGGTCACGCATCGTCGATGCCGGCGGCATTCGGGTCACGAAGCGGCCTGAGTTCCCCACGCGCCACGGTCTCCGGTAGCGTGAAGGCGTAGCGGCCGAGCATGTTGATATGCTTGAAGCCGAGCGGTGACAGCCGGGCGACGTCCTCTGGCCGGACGTCGAAGCCTTCGGCGTGGAGGCGATCGAGCGCTGCATCCATGTAGATCGTGTTCCACAGGACGACGAGATTAACGACGAGACCGAGCGCGCCGAGCTGATCTTCCTGGCCTTCGCGATAGCGCTGCCGCAATTCACCGCGTTTGCCGTGGAAGATGATCCGCGCGAGCTGGTGGCGACCTTCGCCGCGATTGAGCTGGACCAGAATGCGGCGGCGGTAACTCTCGTCGTCAATGAAGCGCAGCATGTAGAGCGTCTTGGCGAGACGGCCTAACTCCTGAAGCGCCCGCGCCAGCTTGGTCGGACGGTCGTTGGTCTGCAGCGTCCGCGTGATCCCGGCGGCACGGACAACACCAAGCTTCAGCGAACCGGCCAGGCGCAGCAGGTCGTCCCAGTGCTCGGCGATGAGCTTGACGTTGATGCGGTGCGCGGCGAGCTCGTCGAGCGCGCCATAATCAGCCTTGCCATCGATGCGCCAGAACCGGGCGCCGCCGATATCGGCAAGACGTGGGCTGAACTGGTAGCCGAGGAGATGGAAGATGCCGAAGACCGTGTCGGTATAGCCGGCGGTATCGGTCATGATTTCGGTCGGGGAAAGCTCGGTTTCCTGCTCGAGAACCACGGCGAGCAAATTGAGGCTGTCGCGCAGCGTGCCGGGCACCGTCACGGCATTAAGTCCGGTGAACTGGTCGGAGGCGAGATTGTACCAGGTCACGCCCCGCTTCTGACCAAAATAATGCGGGTTCGGCCCCGAATGGATCGTGCGCACCGGTACCGTGAAACGCAGCCCGTCGGCGGACGCGACTTCGCCGCCGCCCCACTCATGGGCCAGCGGGATCGCATTCTGGGCGGCGACAAGCATGGCGTTTGCGGCGGTCAGGGTGTCGGCACGCAGGAAGTTCTGCTTGACCCAGCTCAGCCGTGACCGACGCAGCGCCGGCGCGTCCAATCGGACAAGTGGCTCGAAGCCGGTGTTGGTCGCCTCGGCAACGAGTACCGCACAGATCGTAGTGGCGACATCCTCGGCTCGCGCCGCGCCTTCGCTGGCGTGCGTGAATGCTGCGGCAAAGTCGGTACGTGCGTGAACTTCCAAGATGAGTTCGGGCAGATCGAGCCGGGGCAGTAGTCCATCGATCGCGGCACGCAGAGCGATCAGGCTCGGTGGATCGTCGATCTTGTCCAAGGGTTCGAGGGAGAGGTCCGCTCCGTGCTCCGACCGGTTGATCGTCACCGCCGAGTTGGCTAGCAGGCGTGCTTCGGTCTCGCGATAGGCAAGGTCGAGCCGTCGCGCGAGGGCGTCGAGCTCATCGTCAGATGACGCCGATACGCCGACGGTCCGGCAGACCACTGCTCGCGCTGCCTCCCATGCTGCCCCGGAAAGCAGGCCCTTGCGCGGATCGGCATATCGCAGCGATCGGACCGGAAAGATGTCGCGCCGGCGGATCGCGTGGCGCAGCCGGTCAAGGATGCAGAGCCGATATCCGACCAGATCAAGCGTGCCGTCCTTATTCCGCAACTGTCTCGCCCAGCTTTTCGGAGCAAAGGCAGTCGGTGGCGGTCCTGGACGTTTACCGCCCGCGTGAACGACCTTCAAAAACGCGATGGCATCGAGCAGCGGCTTGCCCGCCGGCGCTGCATCGAGTTCAAGGCCAGCCAGCAATGTTGGCAGGTAGCTGATCCGGCGCTGATGCCCACGAAGCTCGACGAAGTATATGTCATCGACAGGCTGCGCGAGGGCACCGATGCGCTCGATCGCGGCCGCGAGCGCTTCTGGGTCGACCAACGCGAAGACTGCCGCCCGGACATCGGCATCGACAGTGGCTTCGTCCAGCAACACGACACTGGCAGCGCGAAGCTTGAGCGCGGCCGCATCAAGATCGCGGAGCGACCGCATCCTTGCTTCCCGCGATACGGCCTGGGCGCGAGCAAACATGGTCGTCGATACCGCGTCGAAAAGATCAATAACGTCGTCGCTGGCGCTCGCTTCGAGCGAGCGGATAAATGCAACCAGCGTCGAGGCGCGGCGATCGTCCGGCAGGCGCGATACCGCCTGGGCGCGCGCCGCCGAAGCGAACCGCGCAAGCGCGGCTGCCTTACCCGGCGGCACGCGGTCGAGATCTGGAAGGCCCTTTGCGAGGGCACGGATTTCGGTAAGGCGCGCAATGGCGCGGCTGATCTCCGGACCGCTCTGCATGTAAGGCCCGTCACGCAGCCGATCGAGCGGACTTTGGCGTTCGTTTGCGGGCACGGCCACCAAGCGGTCGAGCCGTTCACGCTGCTCGGCCGTGAGCGTCTCGGTCAGGCGCCGATGCAGGTATGCGTGCATGCGGGCCCTCACCCTCGCGACCGCGCGTTCGAGCACCGAGATCCCGGGGAGGACGACTTTGGCAGCCTGCAACCAAGCGACAGCCCGATCGAATAGGGTCGAAGGCCGATCGGTGCCTGTCCAGCACAGCGCGTACAAGAAGCGGTGAAGCCGGAAGGTCACGCCGAAATCGGTCAGCAGGCGATAGCCGTAGCGCTCGCGAATGCGCGGGCCATGGCGCCACCGTCCGGCACTCGCGACATAGGTCGCCATCAGTTCGGTCAAACCCGTCATAGCCAACTGGTCGCCGGCGAAGCGGATCACCGATGCAGGTGTCAGCCCCGGATCTTCGAGGAAGGTGCCGAGCAACCGGATCGAGCCGAGCTGAACCGCGACGCCAAGACGATTGTGATCACCGCGATGCTCGCCAACAAAGGCGCGGTCGGCATCATCGAGGTGGAAATGCCGCGCCAGTTGGTCGGGGGTGGGGTCGCCGAGGAAACGCCCATACCGGCTTGCCTGCTCATCGGAGAGGAAGCCGACCGGCATCGAGCGTCTAGATCGCGCCCGTGGGTTTTGCGCGTTTGCCCAGCAGCGGAGCTGCCAGCTCACGAGGCTGCCCCTTGGCGTCGACGTAGGCGTAGAGCGTCGACACCGAGACGCCGAGCTGCTTTGCAACATCGCGCGCAGCGTTTTCACGATCGGCCATCATCGCCATGGCCGCTTTCAGCTTCTGCTTTGTCATCACACGCGGGCGCCCGCCGGCGCGACCCCGGGCGCGGGCTGCGGCCAGACCCGCCATGGTACGTTCGTGAATAAGATCGCGCTCGAATTCTGCGAGCGTCGCAAAGATGCCGAACACGAGGCGCCCGGTCGCGGTGGTGGTGTCGACGTCGCCAGTCAACACCTTCAGCCCGACACCGCGCTTCTGCAGGTCGCCGACCAGTCCGACGACATGCGGCAACGAGCGGCCGATACGGTCTAGCTTCCACACCGCCAGGGCGTCGCCGTCGCGCGCGACCTCGAGCGCTTGGGCCAAGCCTGGTCGCTCGGTGGCGCGGCCTGAGCACACATCTTCGTACACCCGCTCGCATCCTGCGCGCTCCAACGCGTCGCGTTGCAGATCGAGGCTCTGCTCCCCCGTCGACACGCGCATGTACCCGATTAGCATGGCCAATTTTGCCTCCGCACAGAAATCTACATACCACGGGGTTTACTGGCTACAGGTTTATGGACGGGTTGATGTGAGAATATGACGCGTGCCGCAGCGCTGTGGCCTACGCTCGCTTCCATCACAACAAACGGCGGTTTGTTGGACAGGCGGCTCGGCTGCTACCGACCCAATTCAAGCTATTCCTCGATCGGTTCTTAGAAGGCAACTCCTTCCGGAACCGGCCATTCGAACGTGGTGGAACGGCTTGGCTCTCGGCGTGCCATTGCGGTCGTCCGAAATGATTTGCCCAGAGGCAGGCGATCCTTTGTCAGACAACAACTGACCGAATAGGGAACCCGTTCACCGTGTAAGCCCAGTATAGGCTTTGAACCGATTGCACTACCGGATCAAGTTCCGATGGAAGTAAATTTTCTCGTCAGTCCCGTTCCAGTACTTCAGGAACGGACGAAAGGTTGTTACCGATACAGTCGAGCAGTGTTTTGAGGGTCGCCACATCTGCGTTGGTCAGACCCTTCCATGTGAGGTCATGCAGCCAGTCTGCTTCCTTGCGCAACAGAGGGACAAGATCATAAGCTGCGGGAAGGAGATGCACCTGCCACACCCGACGATCGGTCGGGCATGGGCGCCGTTCGACTAGTCGCTGCTCTTCCAGCCTGTCAATCGCCTGGCCGATCGTGGCGCGCTCGAGATCGAGAAGACGTGCCAGTTCGGACTGCGACACGCCTTCGCACCTCAGAAGGTAAGCGAGCATGCGCCATTGGGTTCGCGTGAGCCCCGTCTGCGCGATACGCCGTTCGAACGCCTGCCGCAATGTGCGGGTGAGCTCCTCCATCAGGAACACGATCTCGTCACGGTCGGTCACCAAAGGAGCGGCTGCTGCTGAGCCAGTATAGGCGCTACGACTTGGCATCCTTGGAGTTAGCTGCCGAATTGACTGGATGGCAAGATGAGATAATGTAAGACGGTTTACAGAATGAGGCGTAGGCGGTGAAGCAAATCCAGTTTACGGGAGCCGAGGGACAGACACTGGCGGCTGATACGATGGGCGTTGACGACGCCCTACCTGTTATCTTGGCACATGGCGGCGGGCAGACCAGGCTCAGCTGGCGCCGGACACAGGAAAGGCTGGCAGCTGCTGGTCTGAGGGCCATCGCGATAGATCTTCGCGGCCATGGCGAAAGCCAATGGTCGTCGTCTGGCCACTATCGGATCGAGGATTTTGCCGACGATCTTCTTTGCGTGGCGCATGCCTTGGGAACGCCCCCCGCTCTGGTCGGTGCCTCGCTGGGCGGGCTGTCCGGTCTGATTGCCGAAGGTGAAATCAGGCCGGGCAGCTTTGCGTCGCTAACCCTGGTCGATATTGCGCCCAACATGGAGCCGGCAGGAGTCGCACGGGTGATGGGCTTCATGGCGGCGCATCTCGAAACCGGCTTCGCCTCGGCGGAAGAGGCTGCCGAGATTGTTGACAGTTATCGCCCCCGGGAGGGGCGGCGGACGACGGCCGAGCGGATCGCGCCCTATGTGCGGAAGGGGCAGGATGGGCGCTGGCGCTGGCACTGGGATCCCCGCTTCATCACTTCGGTGATGTCGAGCAGGGGGGAGGCTCGCATGGAACGGCTTGCCGAAGCAGCGCGGCGGCTCGCCTGCCCGGTGCATCTGATCCGCGGAGGATCAAGTGATCTCGTTTCGCCAGAAGGAGCGGCAGCTTTCCTGGACCTCGTGCCACACGCCCGCTTCACCGACATTGCGGGTGCCGGACATATGGTCGTGGGCGATCGCAATGATGCCTTTGCCGATGCCATCCTGACCTTCCTGCAGGACACCGATCAGTCAATAAGAGGATTTGCATGACCGTTGACAGGAGTGCGCTCACGACGCTCGATGGACTTCAGGCGGCGCTCCACATTGCCCCTTTCCATCGCTGGCTTGGCCTCGAGCTGCTCTCGGCATCGCACGGCGGCATCGTGATTGCCATGCCGTGGCGCGACGAACTGGTGTCGAACCCGGCGCTCGGCGCGGCACATGGTGGCGTACTCGCCTCTCTCGTTGACCTTGGTGGCTTGTATGCGGTGCTGGCGGCCGGCGGACTGGCGCAGGCGACCGCCGACCTTCGGGTCGATTATCATCGTCCTGCGCTGGCGGGCCGGATCCTGGCCCGCAGTCGGGTGGTCAAGCTGGGAAAGCGCCTGAGTGTTGCCGATACGCTTGTCGAGACCGAGGCGGGCGATCTGCTGGCGTCTGGTCGCGGGGCCTATCTGAGTGCTTGAGCTTTCCCGCACATTCAAGCGCATTCCGCTCCTTGGTCTGTTGGGTGCCGCTGCATGGGCACTTTTTGGCTGCTCGGACGAACCAAAGTCCAACGATGCGCCGGTGGCCGCCCCGCAATCCATCGATGTTCAGGTTGTTCTGGCGCGTGCCGAACAAGTGTCTACGCCGATAAGGGCATCGGGGACGGTTGCCGCAATGCAGACAAGCAACGTGACCGCCCTTGTCGAGGGGCCGGTCGATCGCGTGTTTGTCCGCGTCGGAGATCGTGTGACCCGGGGGCAACCGTTGCTGCGTATCCGGCAGGCCGATTATCAGCGGCGGGCCAGCGAGGCGGAGGCCGCACTTCGTGTTGCCGACGCCGAAGTGGTGCAGACCGAGCGGGCCTTCGAGCGGGTGCTCCAACTGAAGGAGCGCGGTTTTGCGCCAGCCGCCCGGCTGGATGAGGCAGAGGCCGCGCGCGACGTGGCACGGGCGCGCCGCGATCAGTCGCGAGCGGCGTTGGCGACCGCTCGCCAGGCGCTGTCGGATACGGTGCTTCGCGCGCCCTATGACGGTGTCGTCACGCAGCGCATGGTGGATGAAGGCATGTTTCTGAACAGCCGTTTTTCCATGGGTGGGCAGTCATCCGCGCTGCAGCTTCAGGAATTGCGCGTGGTGGCAGCGATCGTGGCCGTGCCCGAGGCACGGGTGTCAGAACTGCGCAAGGGACAGCCGGCGCGCCTGTTCATCACCGGTCAGGCCGGGGCGTTGCCGAGCGAAGTGTTCATCATCAACGATTTCATCGATCCCAGGTCTCGGACCGTTGAAGTGCGGCTGCCGGTTCGCAATCCCGACTACGCCATCAGCAGCGGCGTTTCGGTCGTTGCCGAAATTCTCATCGATCCGGTCAATGCCATTGTTGTGTCGCGTCGCGCGCTTCGCGGCGAAAGCGCAAATCCGCATCTGTTTGTACTGATCGGTGACGTTGCGCGGCGGCGTGCCGTGAAGACGGCAGATGTCGATCTTGACCGGGTTCGGATCGTCGAGGGCGTGGCGGCGGGCGACCGCGTGATCCTCGATCCGCCCACGACACTGGCCGACGGCATGAAGGTCCGGGTCCGTGCAACAGACGCGGGATCGCGCCCTGCGGCCGCCAGCGCGCCGGGCAGCAGGTAGGAGAACAGTCATGTGGCTTGCCGATGTCTCGATCCGGCGACCTGTTTTCGCTACCATGATGATTGGCGCGCTGGTCGTGCTCGGTCTCATCAACTTCACCCGGCTAGGGGTCGATCTCTTTCCCCGGGTCGAGTTTCCCTATGTCTCCGTCAGCACCTCGCTCGAAGGCGCTGCGCCCGGCACCATCGAGACCGAAGTGAGCGACGTTCTCGAAGAAGAACTGAACAGCATTTCCGGCATGCGCCAGATGCGGTCAGTCAGTGCGGAGGGACTTTCGCAAATCTTCTTGGAATTCGAGCTCGGGGAAGACGGGGACGTGAAAGCGCAGGACGTGCGCGACAAGGTGAGCATCGCGCTGCGCGGTTTGCCCACCGACGCCGACCCGCCTGTGGTCGAGAAGGTCGATCCCGATGCGAGCCCGATCCTGTCGATCATGCTGTCTGGCGACATGCCGATCCGGGAACTTACGACTTATGCGGACGAGGTGGTGAAGGAACGCATCCAGCGCGTCCCAGGTGTCGGATCTGTGACTCTGGCCGGCGGGCGCGAACGCGAGATGCGGATCTGGCTCGATGCCACCCGTATGCGCGCCGTCGGTGTCACGGCAGACGATGTGGTCCGGGCCGTGCGCGGTGGCAATGCCGAACTGCCGGGCGGCCGGCTAGAGATCGGCGGAGCGGAGCGCGAATTGGGCGCGCGGACCATGGCCGAGGCGCGCACGCCCGAAGAATTCGGCGCGCTCGTCATTCTCTGGCAACCCAACGGTGCCGCCGTGCGGGTCCGTGACATTGCCCGGATCGAGGATGGCCAGCAGGACGAGCGTAGCTTTGCGCAGTTGAACGGTACACCCGGGGTCGCGCTCGAAGTCAGGCGGCAGTCGGGGCGCAACACGGTCGAGGTTGCGCGGGCCATCCGCGCCGAAGTGGAACAGCTTTCGAAAACTGCACCCGCGGGCGTTGAGATGGTGATCGCCCGCGACACCTCCCGCTTCATCGAATCCTCGATCGGCGACGTGCAGTTCGAGATTGCCGTGGCGATCGTGCTGGTCGTTCTCGTCACCTTCTTCTTCCTGTTGAGCTGGCGTGCGACCATCATCGTCACGCTCGCAATCCCGACATCGCTGGTAGCGACATTCATCGCGTTCGGTGCGTTCGATCTCACCATCAACATGATGACACTGCTGGCACTCACAGTGGCGATCGGCCTGCTGGTCGATGACGCCATCGTGGTAACTGAGGCAATCCAGCGAGACATCGACGGGGGTGCCGATCCCCGGAACGCCGCCTTTGCCGCCACCAAGAGGGTGGCACTCGCCGTGCTGGCCGGCACCTTTGCCACGCTTGCGGTGTTCGTGCCCATCGCCTTCATGGAAGGCATCGTCGGTCGATTCTTCTTTCAGTACGGCCTCGCCATTGTCTTTTCGGTCAGCGTGTCGCTGCTGGTCGCCTTCACGCTAACCCCGATGCTGGCAGCCCGGCTGCTCAAGGCGGGTGATCATGGTGGGGCATGGCTGTCGCGCATCGAAGAGTTCCACCAATCGACCGAGCGACGCTACGGGCGTATTGTGCGTTGGGCGCTCCAGCGTCGTCTGCTGGTGATGGCAATCGCGCTGGGCAGCCTCGTGGTCGGCGGCGTCGCCGCCTCAATGGTGCCTTCCACCTTCATGTCATCTACCGATCGCAGCGAGTTTCTTGCCACGGTCAAGCTGCCACAGGGAACCGGCATCGCAGGGTCTCGCCGAGCGGCAGCACGCGCCGATGCGGCACTGCGCGGAATTGACGATGTCGAGCTGGTGTTTGTCACGGTGGGGGCCGGCAGCCGCCAGCGCAGCAACGAGCTTGAACTCTACGTCGCAATCACGCCCAAGCAGGGACGGTCGACCCACCAGATGGTAGTGATGGATCAGGCGCGCGCCGCGTTGCGGCAGGCACTTCCCGAGGCAACCGAGGTTGTTGCCGCCGAAGTCCCATGGGTTTCGGGTGGTGGCATCGGGCAGGCCGCTATCGAACAGGTTATCATGGGTCGCGATCTGGCCCAAGCCGAAGCCTATGCGGCCCGGCTGGCGGCGGCGATGAAATCGCGCCCCGAATTCGCCGACGTCCGCTCCAGTTACGAAGGCGGCCGGCCGGAATTGCAACTCCGCATCGATCGCACGCGTGCTGCCGATCTCGGCGTATCGGCACGTGACCTTGCGAACACCACCAGGATTCTCCTCGGCGGGGTGGAAGCCGGGACCTTCGAGGAGGGCGGGCGGCGCCATGACGTCAGGGTCCGGCTGGAAGAGGCACAGCGCCAGTCGCTCGATGCGGTGGCCATTCTGCAAACCCGAAGCCTTGAGGGGCGCCTTATTGATCTGGGCCAAGTGGCCGATCCAAGGATCGGCACCGGCCCAGTGCAGATCGACCGCCAGGACCGCGCCCGCAAGGTCTCGGTGCTCGCCAACAGTGCGACCGGTGTGTCCCTCGGCGCCGCCGTGGAAGCAATGGACGCGATCATTGCCGCCAATCCACCGCCCCCCGGCATCGAGCTGGTGGTGGAAGGGCAGGCGCGGCGCATGGCGGAGACCGCGATCGCAATCGGCTTTGCCTTCTTGCTTGCGCTCATTGCACTCTACATCGTGCTTGCCAGCCAGTTCGACCGCTTCGGCCAGCCTTTCCTCATCATGCTGACGGCGCCCCTATCCTTCTCCGGGGCATTCGTGGCGATGTTGATCGGTGGACAGGAAATGAGCCTGTTCGGGCAGATCGGCCTCCTGGCACTCATGGGCATTGTTATGAAGAACGGAATCCTGTTGGTCGACCGGGCAAACCAGCTTGTCGAATCCGGTGTGCCGCGCGCCGACGCCATGGCCCAAGCTGCGCCGGAACGGCTGCGCCCGGTGCTGATGACGGCACTCGCCGCAATCTTCGGCATGATTCCGGTAGCCTTGGCATCATCCGATGGGTCGGAATGGCGCAACGCGATGGGCTTTATCGTGATTGGCGGGCTGATCACATCGACGATGCTGACCCTTGTTGTCGTCCCGGCGGCCTGGATGCTGCCGGAAGACGCAGCGCGGCTGTGGCGGCAACTGGTCAGAAGATCGCCGTCACTTGATGAAGGACATGTCAGAGGTGCCGATAGCCTGGTCGAGGTCCCAATGGATAGCGAGAAGCAGCAAGCGATAGCGTCTCAGCCTCCCGCCGTATCGTGGGCACTTGAAGACCGCTGATTGCGGGTCTCGAAGCGCTGCAGGGCGGCAGAGGTGCCG
>CALMWO010000609.1 GCA_937873805.1 uncultured Hyphomonadaceae bacterium | reverse complement strand
GCGCCCACATCTCGTTCAGGGTCGAAGACGCCACCAGCACGCCTGCGGATGCGACAGCAAACACCACCTGCCTGTAGACGAAATGGAAGGGATCATCGTAGCCGATCCGGCTCGCCGCTGCCGGTCCCGCCGCCAACGACAGCACAAGGCCGGCGCCCAACAGGATCAGCGCCGCTGCGATCAGCCCCTTGTCGACCGTGCGCCACCATTCGGCGAGGGGCGATCTGTCGGACCTGCGAAAGACCTGCATCGCATCACGCCGGTTCGGTCGTCGTGCGCCGCTTCACCAGCTTGGCGGCCTCCTGCCGGAACGCCAACCCACGCTGTTCGAAGTCCTTGAACTGATCGAAGCTCGCGCACGCTGGCGCGAACAGAACCACCGCACCCTCGACCCCCGAAGCCCGCGCATCGTCGAACGCCTGCTCCACCGCCACGTCCAGCGTGCGACACTTCACATGGTCGAGCTTGCCTGTCAGCGTCCGCGCGAACGCCTCGGTAGATTCGCCGATCAGGTACGCTTTCTTGATCTGCCCGAAGAGCGGCGCAAGATCGTCGATCCCCTCTTCCTTCGGCCGGCCACCCACGATCCACCACGCGTTCGGAAAAGCGCGGATCGCCTGCCCCGCCGCCTGCGCGTTGGTGGCTTTCGAGTCATTCACAAACCGCACGCCCTGGATCGTGCCGATCGTCTCCAGCCTGTGCGGCAGGCCCGGGAAAGTCTCGATCGCCGCGAGAATGTCGCTCGCTTCCAGCCCCAGCGCACGGCATGCCGCATAAGCCGCCGCAGCATTCTGATGATTGTGCCGCCCCGGCAGCGCACGCGCATGCGAGATATCGACCGGATGCTCCGCCCGGCCCGACATCGAATCCTGCAACATACCATCCAGCACGGCGACGCCACGCCCCAGACCATACTCCGCCGAAATCGGCACGACTTTCCGCAGGCCTTCGCACGACAGCTGCGTCGCCATCACGCCCGAGCGCGTGTCGTCGACGCCGATGATCGCGTAATCCTCCGGCCCCTGATTGCGGAAGATGCGCCGCTTGGCGCTGACATAGCCGTCCATGCCGCCGTGTCGCGCCAGATGATCCGGCGAGATGTTCAGCATCACAGCCACATCGCACTTCAGGCTCTCAGCAAGATCCAGCTGATAGCTCGACAGCTCCAGCACATAGATCGCCGCACCGTGCAGCCGCTCGAGATCGAGCACGCCCACGCCGATATTGCCGCCGACGCGCACGTCTTTCCCGCACGATTTCAGGATATGACCGATCAGCGCCGTCGTCGTCGACTTGCCGTTCGTGCCCGTGATGCCGACGATCCGCGGCCGCTCGAAATCCTTGAGCTCCGCGACCGCGCGCGCAAACAGCTCCATGTCGCCGATCACCGGCACGCCCACCATCTGCGCCATGCGCACGAAGCGATGCGGCTCGGGGAATTTCAGCGGGATGCCCGGCGAGAGAACCAGCGCCGCGAAGTTCTGCCAGTCGCGCCGGTTGAGGTCGACCAGCGGCACGCCCGCAGCTTCCGCCGCCTTGCGCGCAGCTTCGTTCTCGTCCCACGCACACACGCGCGCGCCGCCAGCCATCAAGGCGCGCGCCGTCGCGATACCAGACCTGCCAAGGCCCAGTACGGCGACGTCCTTCCCCTCGAATGTGCGGACTGGGATCAAGCTGGCCTCACCTCAGACGCAGAGTGGCAAGGCCGGCAAGCGCCAGCAGGAAGGCGATGATCCAGAAGCGGATAACCACGGTCGGTTCCGACCAGCCCAGCTTCTCGAAATGGTGGTGGACCGGCGCCATCTTGAAGAAGCGCTTTCCGGTCGCCTTGAAGTACAGGACC
>CALMWO010000608.1 GCA_937873805.1 uncultured Hyphomonadaceae bacterium | reverse complement strand
CCGGTGTCAATTTTCCTTGCGACTTAGGTAACCGGTAGCTATCGATGTAAACAACACGGTGGGGGCGCCGCATCCCATCACATAAGCCAGGCCTGCACTGACGGGCCCTGGCAAAGATCAGGGAGTGGAAACAATGGCTCAATCGAGCAACAGAAAAACGTGGCTGCGCCTCGGGGCCGGCGTCTCACTGCTGACTTTGTCCTCCGCCTTCGGCTTGGCCGCGCCGGCCCTGGCCCAGCAGCAACCAGCTGCGGAGGGAACCGGGGACGTCGTCGTCGTTACCGGCTTCCGTGGAAGCCTTGCCGCCGCAATCGAAGTGAAGCGCGAAGAAAACGGTATCGTTGATGTGATCACGGCAGAAGACATTGCCGACTTCCCCGATCTCAACCTCGCGGAGTCGCTGCAGCGCGTACCCGGCGTGCAGATCGACAGAGATGGTGGCGAAGGTCGCACAATCAACGTGCGCGGTTTGTCTTCCGATTTCGTGCGCGTGCGTCTCAACGGGCTCGAAGCGCTGGCCACGACAGGCGGCCGCGACGGACGCCAGAACCGCAACCGCGCGTTCGATTTCAACGTGTTCGCTTCCGAACTGTTCAACTCGATCAAGGTGTCGAAGTCGCAGTCCGCCGAAACCGAAGAGGGCTCGCTCGGCGCCACGGTGGACCTGACCACGGCGCGGCCGTTCGACTATGACGGCTTCACCTTCGCGGGCGGCGCGCAGGTTTCCTACAACGATCTCGCGGAGAACTACGATCCGCGTTACACCATGCTGATCTCCGACCGTTTTCTCGATGGCCAGCTCGGCGTCCTGTTTTCGCTCGCCTACGCCACGCGCAACACCAGGGAGGAAGGCTCAAGCTCGGGTCGCTTCCGCATTCCCAGCGTCGATGGCTGCGTTGCAACCCCGCCGACCACGGGCACGGTCGCGGGCGGCAACCGCTGCTACCAGACCATTCAGGGGCCGATCACCACGCCGACCGGCGTGCTGACGGGCGCCGCCGCGGCCACGGCGGCGAACAACGCTGCCCACCCGCGCATTCCGCGCTACGGCCGCATCGGCTATGACCGCGAGCGACTGGGCTCGACCTTCTCTGTGCAGTATCAGCCGTTTGAATCGACGACTTTCGGCTATGACCTGCTCTACGCCAACCTGACGGAAGTGCGTCAGGAGGAGTTCCTCGAGGCAATCAGCTTCGCGCGCGAAACCAACGCTTCCGGCCTGCGTTCAACCGACCTGCTGGCCGGCACCGTGGACGCCTCCAACACGCTGGTGTCGGGTACGTTCAACGATGTCGACATCCGCGTCGAACAGCGTCGCGACAACCTGGAGACCGAGTTCTTCCAGAACGTGTTCCGTGTCGACCACGATTTCGCCGACAACCTGAAGGGCGAATTCATCGTCGGCCACACCCGCGCCGTTCAGTACAATCCGAACCAGACCACGCTGTCATTCGAGCGCTACGATGTGGACGGGTATTCGTATGACTATTCGGATCCGAACCTGCCGGCGTTCAACTATGGCTTCGACGTCACCAACCCGAGCAACTACACGTTCTCGTCGGCGGCGACGCTGGGCGATGCCTCGCTGATCCGGCTGCGCCCAAACAAGGCGGTGAACACTTTCCTCTCGTTCGACGGGCGCCTGAGTTATGAACTCGACGATGTGTGGACGCTGAAAGGCGGCGCGTCGCGCAAGCAGTTCGATTTCACGGGCACGGAATCGCGCCGTACAACCGAGGCGCTGCCCGCCAGCGTGCTGACGGCGCTGGGCGGCGCCGGACACACGATCGCGGACTACTCGACCACAGTGACGGGCTTCGGTAGCAATCTCGACCTGCCGTCCGGCACACCGACCAGCTGGGTCGTGCCCTCGATCAACAAGCTCAACAAGCTGATCGATTTCGAATGCGATTGCGTGAACGCGTTCGGCGACTTCCGCACGGATGCGGTCAACAGCCTTGGTGAAAACCGCTCGGCGACCGAGACATCGACAGGGTTCTGGGCGCAGGCGGATTTCGACTTCGAGCTTGGCTCGATGCCGGTGCGCGGGAATTTCGGCCTGCGCTATGTCGAGACCGAGCTGGAAGCGACGGGCTACACCAACCAGGGCACGGGGTCTCTGCCGCTGACGGTGGAGAACAAATACAACAACACGCTGCCGTCGGCGAACATCACGTTCGAACCGATCAGCGACGTGCTGGTGCGTTTCGCGGCCGCCAAGACGATTGCGCGGCCGAGCCTGCCGGCGCTGACGCCAGGGGGCACGCTCGACGCCAACCCGCCGGGCTTCTCGATCAACGCGGGGAACCCGTTCCTGGCGCCGATCGAGTCGACCAACTACGATGTCTCGTTCGAATGGTATCCCTATGACGAGGCGCTGTTCGCGGTCGCCTTCTTCCAGAAGGACATCGGCACATTCGTGCAGCGCCTGCGTCAGCTGATCCCCTACAGCCAGACCGGTTTCCCGGACTCGCTGCTGCCAGCGGGCGTGGCCAACACCGAACTGTTCGACACCAATACCTTCCTCAACACACCGGGCGGCGATCTCACCGGCTTCGAGGTGACGGCGCAGACCCCGTTCACCTTCCTGCCCGGACCGTTCGACAAGTTTGGCGGCCAGCTGAGCTACACCAAAATCGAGAGCGATGTGTCCTACGTGCTCGCCGCGACGATCGGGGCGGGCTACGTGAACGCGCCGCTGACGGGCCAGTCGCCGGAATCGATCAGCGCGACGCTGTACTACGACGATGGCCCGTTCCAGGCCCGCATCTCGGCAGTATCGCGTGCGGAGTATCTCACGCTGGTGCCGGCGGCGAGCGGCAACGATTTCGAGGGCAAGGCCGATGTGCTGAACGTCGACTTCTCGGCATCCTACGAGATCAACGACCACTTCACGGTGTCGTTCGAGGCGATCAACCTGACCGACCAGTTCGACGAGCGCTGGATCTCGTCGGCGCGTCACAACAACCTGAACTACGAGCACACCGGCCGCGAGTTCGTGTTCGGTGGTCGCTACAAGTTCTAGCGACTGACGCATCCACCGGCGGCTCCTTCCCCAGGGTCGCCGGCGGACCGTTCTCCCCGGGAGGTACTGGCGCCGGCGCAGCAACGCGCCGGCGTTTGTTTTTGCGCCGGAGCGCGTGGCGCGCACATGCGCGGATAGCTCCACTGCCCCTTGGCCATGGAAGTTCGCAGCAACTCGGGAATTCGACGGAGGGCCTGAGGGATGCGGGATACGCCGCATAAGTTGGCGTTGCCGATTGCTCAGCGCTACCGGCAGGTCGAAAGAAGAAGCGCGAATTTCCTCAGGCTGGTACGGCCTTGCAGCTAATCTCGCCGCAGCCAGAGAAGGTTATAAGGGAGCGTTGCCCAGCGCGGATGCTGTGGACACCGGTGATGGCGCCGCTGGAGACGAGTTGTCCCTTGCGCAAGGGACGGCCGCGGGAAGCAAGGTGGGCGAGCAGAAAGCGGAGGCCTGCAATGGGGCCGCCGGGCAGGACGTCGGCGAAGCCTGTGCCAACAACGGCGCCGTCGATCAGCGTTTTGACTTCGATCTCGTTGAGGCGCTCGCGCCAGCTGGAGATTTCCGGCCCGAGAATGACGCCGTAGTTGTTGCCGAAGTCAGAGCTGACTACCGGGGAGCCAAGATCGTTGATCGCGGCCATCGGGCTGCCAGCGGTTTCGATGCCGATGTGGAGGGCGGCAACGAGGGCGATGGCTTCCTCGTCCGTCCAGTCCGTCCTCGCTGCCGGCGCATCGGCGCCTATGCGGAAGATGAACTCGCCTTCGACAGCGGCAAAGCCGCCGGTGAAGACCGGGAACGTGGTCTCCTGCCCTGCCGTCGCGCGGCGGACATCGCGCGAGAAGATGGGACCTGAGAGGCGCTCGGCGCCGAGGCGAGCACGCATCGAGAACGGGTTCACCATGCCGATCTTCCAGCCAGCGATCTCGTCCGGCCACAGCGCGATGCCAGCGTCCTGGATGCAGTAAGCCTCTTCAAGCGATTGCGGCATCGGACCGGGAAATCCGTCGAGCGGGCGGCGCGCCTGGCGCGCGCTAACCAGCGCCGCCGCGATCTCGTCGGGTGTTGCGACCCTCGCGCTGTCCATGCTCTCTACTTTCCTGCCCGGGCGCCCGCACGGCATCCGAGTGACGCCCAAGACATGACGTTTCCAGCGCGACAGTTGCGCTCTTAGGAAACCGGTGTCAATTGTTGTTGGTATGGTATTCCGTGGCCTTATGCAAAGTGACGGTGGGACATGATGAAGCTGCGCCACTTCAAGATCACTGTCCTAGCCACGCTTGTCCTTTCGGCATGTGTGGCGACCAGCGCGCCGGGCCAGGTGGGCGGGGCGAGCGGGCCGCCGACGCTGGTGAGCAAGGACGCCGTATCGCAGTGGTTTCCGGCGCCGATGGGGTGGGCCGCTGAGACCAAGGGCGGCGCGGGCGGTCAAGTGATCCTGGTCACCAATCTCGATGCGAAGGGGCCGGGCTCGTTCCGCGCGGCGCTGGAGACCAAGGGTCCGCGCATCGTCGCGTTCGAGGTGGGCGGCGTGATCGACCTTGGCGCGGAGACGCTGAAGGTTGCCGAACCGTACATCACCATAGCGGGACAGACGGCGCCCTCGCCGGGAATCACGCTGATCCGGGGCGGCATCGATATCACCGCGCATGATGTGATCGTGCAGCACATCCGCGTACGGCCGGGAGCTGCTGGCGGATCATGGCGCAAGGGGCCGGACTTCGATTCCATCTCCACCGTCGGCGCGTACAATGTGGTGATCGATCACTGCTCGCTGACATGGGGGACGGACGAGAACCTTTCGGCGTCTGGCCCGCGCTTTACCGGATCAACGCCGGAAGAGTGGCGCAAGGGCGCGAGCCATCAGGTGACGTTCTCGAACAATATCATCGCGGAGAGCCTGGCGCATTCAAGCCATCCGAAGGGCGAGCACTCGAAGGGTTCGCTGATCCACGACAATGCTGCGGACATCCTGATCATCGGGAATCTCTACGCGCACAACTATGAGCGGAACCCGCTGTTCAAGGGCGGCGTGCGCGGGACGGTGGTGAACAATCTGATCTA
>CALMWO010000607.1 GCA_937873805.1 uncultured Hyphomonadaceae bacterium | reverse complement strand
TCACCTTCGCGCGCACATCCTTCGCGTCGACACGCAGGATATCGTTCGTCTTGTCGCCGACATCTGCGTGGCTCTGGGTCGATGCCTTGATGTAAGCTCCGATGCCGCCGAACCACAACAGGTCAATGTCCGCCGTCAGTAGTGCTTTGATCAGCACGTCTGGCGTTACGGCGTCTTCTGTAAGGCCTGCGAGCGCCTTGATTTCTGGCGTCAGGCCGATCGATTTGGCCGAACGCTCAAAAATTCCGCCGCCCTTTGAAATCAGTTTCTTGTCGTAGTCCGCCCATGACGAACGGGGCAGGTCGAACATGCGTTTGCGCTCATTGAACGCCGCGTCGAGGTTCGTTGGATCCGGGTCGAGGAAGATGTGGCGATGATCGAAAGCCGCTTTCAGTCGGATGACTTTCGACAACAGCATGCCATTGCCGAACACGTCGCCAGACATATCGCCTATGCCGACCACGCTGAAGGGCTGGGTTTGTGTGTCTTGGCCCATTTCGCGGAAATGGCGTTTGACGGCTTCCCAGGCGCCGCGCGCGGTGATGCCCATTTTCTTGTGGTCATAGCCGACCGATCCGCCGGAGGCGAAGGCGTCGCCCAGCCAGAATTTGTAGTCCGCCGAAAGTCCATTCGCGATGTCTGAGAAAGTGGCCGTGCCCTTGTCCGCCGCGACGACGAGATACGGATCTTCGCCATCCCATACGACGACGCCGGGCGGATGCACGGTCTTCCCGCCAACTATGTTGTCGGTCAGTTGCAGCAGCGCCCCGACGAAAGTCTTGTAGGCGGCGATGCCGGCTGCCTGTATTTCTTCGCGTGTTCCTTTGGTCGGCAGCGTCTTGGGGTAGAAGCCGCCCTTTGAGCCAACCGGCACGATCACGGCATTCTTCACTTGTTGCGCCTTCACGAGGCCGAGCACTTCTGTGCGGAAATCGTCACGCCGATCCGACCAGCGCAGGCCGCCGCGCGCGACAGGGCCGAAGCGCAGATGTACCCCTTCGACATCCGGCGACCACACGAATATCTCGCGATAGGGACGTGGCGCGGGCAGGGGGTCTGCTTCGCGACTGGCGATCTTCACCGCGATGTGGCGATAGGGCCGACCAGTCTCATCCCTGAGATAGAAGTTCGTGCGCTGCGTCGCGTTCACCAACGCAAGCAGTCGCCGCAGCGCGCGGTCGGCATCCAGTGTTGCAACCGCTTCGAGCTGCTTCTGGATCTCTGCAACAATGGGCGCTGCGTCCTTGCGCCGCTGATCGATATCGCCTTTGGCCTGCGGGTCGAACTTGATGGCGAACAGGTTCAACAGGTTGTTGGCGATATCCGGGTGCTCGGCGAGCGCACGCACCTGTACTGGTTCCGACGGATCAAGTCCCGACTGGCTGCGATAGCGCGACAGAGTGCGAAGCAATGCAGCTGAACGCCAATCCGTTCCGAGCGCAACAACCAGGCTATTGAAACGGTCATTTTCCGTGTCACGCGCCCAGATGGCTTCGAAGGCCTGCTCGAAGCGTGCGTCGAGACGCTTCTGTCCAGCGGGCCGGTCAATCGCCAGGTCGTGTACATAGACGGCGCTTTCAGGCGCCCCTTCATCTGCGGCAAGGCGTATCGGATAGCCGACCTCGGCTCTCACGCGCAAACCCATGCGCTCCAGCACGGGCACGATCTCGGCGAGATCCAGTGGCTGATCACGGTGATAGATTTTCACGCGGCTGACGCCGGCCTCGAAATCCGGGCCCCACACGCGGGCGCGCATCGCCTTGCCGGGCGCCAGGCCGCCGATGGCCAGAAGGTCGGCAAGACCCTCTTCAGGCTGGAAGTTTTCCTTGTACGCGACACCGAATTGAGCGCGGGACAGCAGTGACTGGTCAGAGTTCGTCGAGCGAGCAACGCGACCGAGCGCATCTTCCCATGTTTCGAACAGCTGCCGCATCTGCAGGTCGAGGCTGTCTTCGTCCGGCTCCGGATGGCCGGGGCTGAGGCCAATGATCAGGTGAACCCGCGCAAGCGGTCCGTCACCGAAGGAGGGGTAAAAAGCGGACGTCCGCCCGCCATAGGCTTCGGCCAGCATCTTGTGCGCGCGCGTCCGCAGTTCCGACGTGTAGCTATCCCGGGGCGTATAGAGCAGGGCGGAGACATATCGGTCGAAACGATCCCTACGGATGAAAAGATGCGTACGTGGACGCAGCAACAGGCGCAGCACGCCCGAGGAAATCCGGGCAAGGTCGGTTTCCGAAATCTGGAACAGCTCGTCGCGCGGATAGGTCTTCAGCACAGAATCGAGCTGCTTCGCTGAAAAACGTGAGCCTTGCGGCGCGGCGGCTTTCACGTTCTCGATCTTGCGCCGGATCAGCGGAACTTCATCCGCTGCACGGGTGTAGGCTTCTGATGTGAACAGGCCGACGAAGCGTGTCTCGCCGATGACCTCGCCCCGTTCGTCATGGCGCTTGACGCCAATATACTCGGCGTGACTGCGGCGGTGTACGCGCGATACGAAGCTCGCCTTGGCGACGATGATCGGTGACGGCTCGTTGATGAAGGCGCGGATGGCCGGTGTCAGCATCGTAGGCTCGGCGCCGCGCGCCAGAACATTGCGCGCCGTATCGCGCAGGATGCCGAGGCCGGACGCTTCATCGACAAGCGGTTCTTCAGTGGCGAGGCGACCACTGGCGTCGAGTGCGAAGGTATAGTCGCGTGCGCCCAGGTAAGTGAAATTCTCGTCCGCGAGCCACGACAGGAATGCGCGAGCCTCGGTGATTTCGCCAGACGTACGGCCTTGCGTGGCTTTCAGATTGGCGAGACGGGCAGAGGCCTCTTCCATCTTGGCGCGCATGGCAAGGAAGTCGGCGTTGACCACGGCAACATCTGCGAATGCGTCTTCCAGCTTTTTCTGCAGGTCGGCCCGCTGGGCATCATTCAGCACGGGTAAATGAATCTGGATCGTGGAGCGTTTCCCCTTCGGGCCGGTCACGATCGGGTGCAGGACCGCGCGAATCTCGACTTTCGCCTCGTGACAAGCGCCGATCGCGCTATCGACCAGGAAGGCCATGTCGGGGCCCGCGATTTCAGCGACGTCGAGCCGGAGCGCACGACCGCCAGCGCCTGTTGCGCGCCGCGTGCGGACGACGCGGTTGGTGAAACTCTCCGTTTCCCGGTTGAAATCCCACAGGTCGATTGCGAGCGAAGCGGCGTCTTCCACCGTGAGGACGAGAAAATCCTCAATGAACGCGTCGGCGCGGTACTGCTCGAGAAAGCTCTCGAACGCCTTTGCGTCTGGCCTCGGCTCACGCTTGGAGAGCAGCTTCTCGGTCGCGGAGAGAAGGTTTTCACGGGTAAAGGCAAGATCGCTGGATCGGGTCAAACCGCCTCCGGAAGCGCGTGTCAGGCTCATGTGAATTTCAACTGCGGATGTAGGGAGAATCGACGCTGATGCGAGAGCTAGACCCGCACAGCCTAGCCAAGCAAGCCATGGATGCGAGCATAATTATGCTGCAATGCGATGTGGTCCGAGTATTTATTGGCCTGCCGCAGTTTCCGGCGTGCGATCCGCCAAATGGGAGCATCCTGATCACGACCGTCACAGCCAGCAAAAGCGCCTGATTTCCGCGTCAGATGTCGGTCATGTGCGCGTGGCCTGACGTGTCGGACTGTTCGTCATGTTTGACCGCGTATTCGCCGGGATTGCCATCTGCAGACATCAGCACCGCAATCCACCGTGCGCCCGGTATCTGGGCAAGCACGATCATCACCAGAACTGTCAGCGGCGCGGAAAGAAACATGCCTGGCACGCCCCATAGAGCGCCCCACACAGCCAGCGATAGCAAAACAACGAGCGCGGAGAGATTGAGACTGTTCGAGGTCAAACGCGGACCCAGGAAGTTGCCGATGAGGAATTGCCAGATCGACACACCGAAGAAAACCGCGACGGCGCACCAGATTTCGTCAGCCGGCATATAGGCCGGCCAGTCATCCTGCACGAAAGCAAAGAGGGCGGGCAGGATACCGGCAATGATCGAACCTATCGTTGGAATGTAGTTCAGCACGAAGATCACGAACGCCCAGAACAGGGCGTTGTGCAGGCCGAGCGCAATCAGCGTCACATAGGTCAGCGACGTGTTGATGATCGATAGCGCCGTTTGCACCCACAGATACTGTTCCATCGTTCGCCTCACGTCGGCGCCGATCAACCGGGCGCGCTCGCGATCGGCGGGGCGCGAAAAGATGCGATCGAACTTGCGGGTGAACGTGTTGGCCGTGACGTAGAGAAACGCCACGTAGATCATGATAATCACCATGTCTCCGACAAGGCCGGAAACTGAATTGGCCGCCGCTTGCGCAAGGCCGATTGTGGTGTCGGAATAGAAGAGATCGCTCAAGGTCGGCGGCTTGCCTGTGGCGACGGCATTGCCTGCGGCTTCGGTTGCAGCGACCGCCGCGGGATCGATAACTGGCGGCGGCGCCTCAAGTGGCGACAGCGTAGCCGCCTCGCCCGGAGTCAGCGGCAGAGCTTCTACCGGTGGGATGGCAGCCGGCCCGGATGGCGTCGCCGCTACCGTTTCGCGCGCTGCGTCGGCCGCGCTGGCGGTGTCTCCTGTAAGACCCAGCATATTGTAGGTCTGCTCGATCAGTGAATTGATCCGGCTTTCGTATTCGCCGGCCCGTTCGGTGAACTCGCCGATTGCGCCGCGTGTGATGCTGATGAAGCCAATGATGCTCACCGCAACGACCGCGATAGCGAACGCATGGGCCAGCCAGTCTGGAAGATCAGGGAAGGGGCGCCGAATGGCGCGGGCAAACCCCTCCATCACAAGCCAGAAAAAGATCGACATGGCGAATGGGGCAAGAATGCGTGCGCCCTGGTTTAGGAAAAAAGCAATCGAGACGGTGGCGATGATCCA
>CALMWO010000606.1 GCA_937873805.1 uncultured Hyphomonadaceae bacterium | reverse complement strand
GACTTCATCCAGCTTCGCGCGGCGGCCGCGCTCACTCCAACGCTCGATCTCAAGGCGGAATGGCTTGCCCGAACTGTCGAGCAATGTGCGGCGATGTTCGCCGACCGCATCGTCGATGCACAGCGTGGCCTTCACGTCTTCACGTTCCAGCGGCGCCCCACAGGATAGCCCAGGCCTTCAAGCAGCGAGGCGCTCTCGTAAAGCGGCAGACCGACGATTGCGGAGTATGAACCAGACACATCAGTGACCAAGCCGCCGGCAATTCCCTGAATAGCGTAACCGCCGGCTTTGCCCTGCCACTCGCCGCTAGCGACGTAGCCCTCGACCTCGGCCAGCGACAGACGCTTGAACGTCACCCGGCTCTCGACAACACGCGACGCCTCGCGTCCATCCGGCGCAAGAACAGCCACCGCCGTCATCACGTCATGCGCCCGTCCCGACAGAAGCTTGAGGCACGCCCGCGCGTCTGCCTCGGTCTCTGCCTTGGGCAAGATCCGGCGACCGACGGCGACCACCGTGTCGGCGCTCATAATAAAGCTATTAGGCGCGTCACTTTCGGCGTCCGCGGCATTGGTAGTAGAGCCCAGCCGGGCTTTGGCTGCCCGGCCCTTGCCCATGGCAAGCCTCAACGCCAGCTGGCGAGGGCGTTCATCCCTCAGCGGCGTTTCATCAATGTCGGCCGGAATGACGTCATCAGGCCGAAGCCCGATCTGTTCCAGCAAGGCAAGCCGCCGCGGGCTCGCGCTGGCGAGCGCAAGCCGCGCGTGGGGCCCCGGGGCCTGGCTCATTTGAAGCGGTAGGTGATGCGCCCTTTGGTCAGGTCGTAAGGCGTCATCTCGACGAGCACCTTGTCGCCCGTGAGCACGCGGATGCGGTTTTTCCGCATCTTTCCAGCCGTGTGGCCAATGATTTCGTGGTCGTTGGAAAGCTTTATCCGGAACGTCGCATTGGGCAGAAGTTCCACGATAGTGCCTTCAAACTCGATAAGTTCTTCCTTCGCCATGAAGCTCCCTTTGGCAGCGGATCGTCTTGCAGGCGCCCCTATACACGCTTTCCCGGGGATTCGTCGATTCCTAGGAAAAATCAGCTCCGGGCGTGCAGCGCACAGACCAGGGTGAACAACCGGCGGGCCGTATCGAAGTCCACCTCGGCCTTCTCCGCCAGCCTCTCCGTCAAAACCTGCGACCCCTCATTATGCAGCCCCCGCCTGCCCATATCGATCGCCTCTATCTGTGAGGGCGTCGAGTTGCGGATAGCGTCGTAATAGCTGTCGCAGATCATGAAATAGTCCTTGATCACCCGACGCAGCGCCGTGAGCGACAAGAGCAGCTTCCTGACGGGCGGGCCACCTTCTTCCGAAATGTCGAACACCAGGCGGTTGTCAGCCAGCGACAGGACAACATTGTACGGCCCCCCGTCGTGCCCAATGACCTTGAAATGATTGCCCTCGAGCAGGTCAAAGATCGCAACCTTGCGCTCGTGCTCCGCATCCGGCCCGGCGGGCGCCAGACTTCTGTCGTCGATCTGGATCGAAGCGATGCGGGCCTTGTCTGTCATCCATCGCCCCGTCTGATGGAAACGGACAGGCCATGCGCCGGCAGCCCCTCGGCGTTCGCCAGAGTTTCGGCCGCTTGCGCAAGATGGCGGAAGCCTGCCTCGCTGATGCGCTGGATTGAGGTGCGCTTCATGAAATCAATTACCGAAAGCCCGGACGCGAACCGCGCCGCACCGGATGTCGGCAGAACGTGGTTCGAGCCTGTTACATAGTCGCCCAAAGCTTCGGGGGCCCATCGACCAAGGAAGATCGCTCCGGAGTGGCGGATGTCTTTTGCAATGCTATCAGGATCGGCGACTGCAAGTTCAACGTGTTCGGGAGCAATCTGGTTCACGATCTCGGCTGCGCGACTGAGTGGGGCCAGGACAATGGCGCCGTAATCCTTCCAGGCTTGCGCAACCGTCTCACCCGTCGCCAGCATGACCATCTGCCGTTCGACCGCCGCCTCAACACGCGATGCCCAGTCAGCGTCATCTGTGACCAGGATCGATTGCGCCAGCGGATCGTGCTCCGCCTGGGACAGAAGATCTGCGGCAATCCATTCCGGGCTGTTCTGGTTGTCGCCTACGACCGTGATTTCGGAAGGACCGGCGATCGTGTCGATTCCTACGTCGCCAAACACGATGCGCTTAGCCGCTGCTACATAGGCATTTCCGGGGCCGACGATCTTGTCGACTGGCTTCAGGCGCCCTGCCCCATAAGCCAGCGCCGCAACAGCCTGCGCGCCGCCAATCGGATAGAACTCCGTCACGCCCGCTCGGATAGCGGCATACGCAACCGCTGGGTTCATCTGACCGCCGGGTACCGGAGACGTCATGACGATGCGCTTTACGCCCGCAGCGCGCGCCGGAACCGCGTTCATCAGCACCGAGCTTGGATAGCTGGCACGCCCGCCAGGAACGTAGAGACCGACTGCATCGACCGGCGTCCAGCGCCAGCCCAACTCGAGGCCAGCTGGATCGGTGAACGAGTGATCCTGTGGCTTCTGCTGCGCGTGATAGGTCTCGATCCGATCGGCCGCGAAATTCAACGCTTCGCGCACGGTCGGCTTGCAGCGCTCAGCCGCCTCAAACAAATCGATGCCATCGGCCGCCAGCGTTTCGACGTTCAGCGTCACACTTTCGAAGCGGCTTGTGTAACTGGCGACCGCTTCTCCGCCGCGCTCGCGAACGTCACGAACAATTACGGCCGTCTTGGCATGCACATCCTCTGTGCCCTGCGCGCGGCGCAACGCGAGGAACTTGCCGAACACCTCGACAAAATCGGGAGCGGACGCATCGAAGCGGCGAATGCTCATGCTCGCTTCTCGTGATCAGGCTTGCGACGCGTCGGCCATGCCGAGCCGATATCCAGCAATGTCACGTCGATGCATTCTACGGTCAGCTGAATCTGCGTCTCGCCCGCAAAGATCAGCGTAATCACGCCGGCCGGCGCTTCTCCATCGGGCGCAAACCTTACGTCGATCAACGAATGCACCGCATCGATATCTCTGGATACAGCGCGGCTGCGAACGTTTTGAACGCCAGCGAACGCGAGCATTGCTCGCGACCGAAAGAACGGAATGCGCTTGCCCGCGCGTTCCCATTGGAACCGGTTGATCTCGAGTCCGAATGTGCGCGAGCGACCGTCGAGCTTGAGACCCTCGGGCTTCACGAGGCTGTCCTGAACAGCCGATGCGATGATGCCGAGACCTTCAGCATCCTCCGCCAGCAGTTTCAGTACACTCGTCGCCATAAGCTCTTCCGCGTTCGTGGGCATATGCCCAAGCGGGACTTCCCTAGACCAGATTGCCAGAAGGCTCCAGCGCGCTCCGAGCGGCCCGAAAATCAGGCAGAATCGCCAGACCGCGTGATCTTCGCCCCGCAACGTCCGAGCTTCTCTTCCAGTCGCTCGAAACCACGGTCGAGATGGTAAATCCGGTTCACGGTGGTTTCACCCTCAGCCACGAGCGCAGCGATCACTAGGCTCACTGAAGCCCGAAGGTCGGTCGCCATCACGGGAGCGCCTTTGAGCTTTGGAACACCCTTAACGATCGCCTCATTGCCCCGAACGGTGATGTTGGCGCCAAGGCGGCTGAGCTCTGGCGCGTGCATGAAGCGGTTCTCGAAAATGTTCTCGCGGATCGTGCTCGTGCCTTCCGCAATACTCATCAGCGCCATGAATTGCGCCTGCAGGTCGGTCGGGAAACCCGGATGCGGCCGCGTATCCACGTCAACCGCCACCAGCCCGCCGCCATTCCGCTTGATACGCAGGCCTTTTGACTCAACCTCGACCGTCACGCCCGCACGACGCAACGCATCGATCAAGGCCCCCAGATCCTCAGCGCGCGCACCTTCGAGGAACACGTTGCCGCCAGCAGCAGCCGCCGCAATGGCGAACGTGCCGGCCTCAATCCGGTCTGCGATAACGTCGTGGCGGGCGCCCGTAAGCTTCGCAACGCCCTGAATGCGGATGGTCGACGTTCCATGCCCGGTGATTTTCGCGCCGCAAGCGTTGAGGCAGTTTGCAAGATCGCTGATTTCCGGCTCGGCCGCCGCGTTCTCAAGAATGGTCTCTCCATGCGCCAGCGCTGCGGCCAGCATGGCGTGCTCGGTCGCGCCCACCGAAACGAACGGGAAGTTGATGTGAGCGCCTCTGAGGCCGCGCAGCGCCGCCGCTTTCACATAGCCTTCTTCAATGACGATATCGGCGCCCATCGCCTCAAACGCCTTGAGGTGCAGGTCCACCGGCCGTGCGCCAATAGCGCAACCTCCAGGCAGCGACACTGTCGCGTGTCCAACACGGGCGAGCAGCGGACCGAGGACGTTGAACGTCGCCCGCATCTTCCGCACGAGGTCATATGGCGCGATGGTCGACGTGATATTTGCCGCGTGCATCCGGCAAAGGGCCTCGCCCTTGGGCCATTCCACCTCGACGCCGAGATTGCGCAGCAGGTCTGCCATGAAGCGCGTGTCCGCCAGGTTCGGCATGGACGTCAGCACCAGCGGCTCCTCGCACAGGAGCGATGCGGCCTGAAGCTTCAGGGCCGAGTTCTTGGCGCCGGAGATGGGGATGCGTCCCTCAAGGGGGCCGTTTCCGAGAATCGAGAGCTTGTCCATGAGGCGAGGTTATGGGCCCGAATTCGGCGGCGACAAGGCGCGGTTCCGCCTATTCCTCGCCTGCATCGGGCTTTCCGGGGGTATTCTGCGGGCCGGACGGCCCTACAGCTTTCCGGCGCTTAAGATTTGCCCGCAACGCCTCGGCGAGTCGTTTTTCCCGCCGCTGGGCCTCGGTAGTCTGTTTTGTGGGCTTTTCCGGGGGATTCCGCGACATTCTCTCCGACCCCATGCGTCCTCTTCCAATTCGGAAGCGTTTCCGTTATGCGAACGCCTCCGCTTCGGCGGAAGTGCTGCCGTAGCTCAGTGGTAGAGCGCATCCTTGGTAAGGCTGAGGTCGGGAGTTCAATCCTCCCCGGCAGCACCAGCCCTCTCTAAATCCTAATTTCCGCCCGGCAGGGCCTTCAACCAGTCGGTCACCAGTCCGGCCAGCCTGAGCCGTTTGTCGGACCAGCTATGGTCGGTCGCTTCATGCGCCGTCTGGACCTTGCCGCCAGCTCCCCGGATGTCGGCCGCCAGCGCATCTGTTCCCGCCGCCAGACCATCATCAGAGGACAGCACCAGCACGGGAAGCTTCGAAAGCCCCGGCGCCATGCTCTTCAGTGTGAGCGCCTTCACAGCACCAGCCAACTCGTCCGCCATTTTCTCCGGGGTGGTCACGAGTGTTTCCGCATTGCCGGAAGCTGCTTGAACACGCGCTGCACGCGGCATGTCTCCCAGACGCGCCATGTCGGCGGCGGAAATCAGCACGGCGCCCATCAGCATTGGGTCCTTCGATGCGACCTGCGCGGTCGCCCAGCCTCCCATGCTGTGTCCTGCGATGGCGACGCGCGCCGGATCGACACCAAGTTTCGCCGCGACCTCTGGCGTACGTAGCCAGGCGATCACTGCCGCCGCATCCTCCGGCACTTGGGCGAAGTGGAATTCGCCCGGGCTCCCCCAGCTGCCGCGATAGTTGAAGGTTACGGCATTCCAGCCCGCTCTACGCACCGCCTGCGCGAGGTCGAGGTTCTTCTCGTTACCCGGCCAGCCATGGCAAATCACGAGCGTCGGATGTTTGCCCGCGCCAGACGCAAGATAGGCAACACCGTTGATCTCGACGCCGCCGCTGGGAATGTGCAGTACCTCCATCCGCGCCGGATGAGCCGCATCGTGCGGAGGGTCGGTGAAGGCGGTTGATGGCGTCGATGTTTGACACGCACTTACCA
>CALMWO010000605.1 GCA_937873805.1 uncultured Hyphomonadaceae bacterium | reverse complement strand
ACATATCCTGACAGTCCAGCCCCAATGTGAATTCCAGCAGCATTTTCCCGACCCGGTTTCATGCTGCGATCTCCTCGGACTGAGGCTGCTGAGCGTGCATCCAGTCAGCGGCGGCCTGAGCCTTGCTGGCGGCAGTGAAGATTGCGCGCGGATCATCCTTGAGCGCCCGGAGCCAGGAGGCGACGTAAGCGGCATGGTCGGGGCGCGGATGGTGCGCGATGCCGAGGTCAGCGAGGACAAACGAGGCGGTCAGCTCGGCGCAAATCTCCTCGATCGCAAGACTGTCACGCTTGAACCGCTCCGCGAAGTTTCGGTCGAGCCGGTGCTTGGCCCCTGTGGCGTGGGCCGCCTCGTGCAGCAGGGTGCCCATGTGCGCCGATGCATCGCGAAAACTGGCGAAGCCTGGCATAAAGATGCGATCAAGGTCGATCCGGTAGTGGGCATCATAGGCGCCTTCCGTAATCGGAATCTTCAGTGCCTCGACGAATGCATCAGCGTGTCCGAAGCGCTCGCTCTCGGGCAGTTGTGCCACCGGCTCGGGCTCGTATCCTTCGACCTGGGCAAGGTTGAACACCGTGAACGCGCGGGCGAACATGCGGCCAGGACCTGCCTCTGCGTCATCACGATCATCCTCGGCGCGCGATGCAGCCTGCTTCCAGAACACGACGGTGGTGCCGTGCTCACCCTTGCAGACCTGGGCCCCGAGCGAGGCCCACTGACGGTAGGTGCCCCACAGCCCGCTGGAATATGCGCTGGCCTCAGCAGCGATCCACAATGCCAGCACATTTACTCCCCGGTAGCGCTTGCGCGAGGTCACGTTCTGGGGCCGCGTGGTGGCCGCACCGTCGTGATGCCAGGGCATACGCCAGTCGCCGGCACCGGCTTCTATGGCGGCAACGATCTGGGTGGTGATGCGGGAATAGACGTCGGCGCGCTCGGCTGTCGGATGGGTCCGGGTCATGGGATATCTCCGCGACGGCCGGAGGGAATCTCTTTCCCGCTCCTTCAATCCGTCACCCTAAAATCGGCCCCTCTCCTCTCCCGCCACACCGCAAGCCGGTGTGGCGGCACCTGGCGCGATCTGGGCGAGGACAGCTTCGATCCGTGCCACCTCTGCTTGCAGCGTGACGCGCTGCGGCTCAGGAAGACGCTTCTCGCAAAGCAGTGCGCGCGCCTCGTCGGCCCCGCGCTGCCAAGCCGGACGATGCCGCTCAGCGATGCAGGCGTTGGGACAGCGGACCGGCTCACACATGGCGATCATCGGCGCGGGCGGGCCCGGTTCGGTGATCCGGTTGAGGCAGAGCGCGGTAGCGGGGTCGAAGAAGCAGTCAGCCAGCGGCCCGACGTGCAAGGTCCGCGCGAGACTTGCGAGCATCGTGCGCAGACGCGCCCGGTCGGCAATCATGGCTGGAAGCGGTGACAGATCGGCGGCGTCATCCAGCGCTGCTCCCACGCGGTATGCAGCAGGGCCGCCAAGGCGCGCGCCACCTTGCCGCTCGTCGAAATAGACAAGGATATCGTCGATCTGGCCGAGTGCCCGCTGCGCCTCGACTTCGCCGCGAAAACCCGACCGGCTGCTCCCGGCATAGCCTTCGAACGCGGCGACACTGGCGTGCTTGTACTGGATCATGCCGGCAATCGTGCCGAAGGGGCGGTTGGCGATATGCCAGGCGATGGTGCGGCGAAACTGCCGGGTGGTGATCCGCCATGGCACCCCGGCAGGGCCTAGGGGAATGACCGGGGCAATATCTGAACCGAACCGATCGTTGAGATGGTCGCGGAAGCGGTTCAGTTGCCGGACAATCTCCGAGGACACATGGGTCTTGGTGTTGACCCTGAGCGCGAGGACCGGCCACAGCGTCGTGGTCCCGCGTGCGCGTCCGGCCCGCGCGGACAGCTGCTCGAGCACGGCCACCGCTTCGGCGACCGGTGCAATCGTCACCCACTCGGCCTCCTCGCCGCGACCGAGCTTGCCCTTGTAGGCGATCGACCGGATGCGGTGGCGAAGGATGGCGCCGTCTTCGGCCCTGACCACTTGCAGGCAACCGCGCTGCATGGCCTGCAACTCGCTGTCGCGCATGCCCGAGAGGTAGGCGCAAACGACATAGGCCGCAGCCTGAAGCATGGCTTCCTCCAGCGCGAGCGCCTTCGCATCGAAGCGAGGCCGCCATGGCAAGCTGCTCGTCGGGTCGAGCGATATCGGCGTATCCATGCCGCCATCTTCCGTGCCCAGCTCGTCGATGGCAGCCGCAATCAGGTCCGGCGCACCGGTGGTCAGTCCAAGATGCATGGCCGGCTCGGACTGTGCATCGATGCCGGCGTGCAGGTGCATCAGATGGTAGTTGATCGGCGGCGTGACCTCGCCGGTCCGCTGATCGGTCCGCGTCGTACCATTGTGGGAGTTGGTCCAGATGGGAATACCGCGGCCTTGTCGCCGCAAGGTTGCTATGTATGCGTTGAGGCGCCGGCGCTGCCGCGCTCGCCGGATGATGGGATCGAGTCCGGCCTCCTGTGCGAGCAACCGGTTGCGCCTCGCTTCGAGGCGATCAAGCTCCCCGCGCGCGGCAAGGATATCGCCAGAAAAGTGGGTCACGTAGCGCAGCGACCAGGCCAGAAGCGGCGTGATGATCTCTTCGGGAATGCGCGGCGTCCGGTTCTCGCCGGCGATGTGCCTGGCACCTGCCACAGAGTACGTGTTGCGTTCCGGCCATGGCTCAAAGGAAAGGCGCGCAGTCGGCAGGTGCCGACGCAGTTCGTGGAGGTCGAAGATCACGCGCAGCAAATCTGCAGCTGCCACCGGACGCAGCCCGGCGGTGCGCAACGAGCGCGCAAAGCGGTCGACGAGTGGCTGATCGACCGGTGAAAGATCGAAACGGCCAAGCTCCGCCTTCACGAAGTTGAAAAAGCGCAGGGCCCGGTTCGCCTCGCCCCGCACCGCCGCCGGCTCAAGCTTGCGGCGATGCCCTGGCAGGTCGGTGTTGAGCCGTGCATGGAGGAACTGGCGCAGCGCATCGGCAATGGCGGGATCTTCGATGCCGCCGAAATGCACGGTGACGTGGCAGCGCCTTGCATTGTCGCGAAACACGCCGGGCGAGAGGTCCCAGCTCGGATCGCCGTAGCACGAGAGGTCCGCACGATCGAAGCCGGGGCGCAGGGCCCCGGAAATAAGCACCGGCAAGGCATCACGATCATCGGTCGCTGTGGTCTGTGACGCGATGGCAGTCATGCCCGTGCCTCAGGCGGAAGGTAGAGCGCGGGAGGATGAGTTGCGATCTGCGTGCGGGCCTGCGCCACAACGTCATCGCCGAAAGCGGGCAGGATCTGACGGGCGATGCGTGCATGGGCATGGCCGAACTTGGCGGCCCACTCGGCCTGGCCCATCGCGGTGCGTTGCTCGTCGATGAAGGCCAGGAACGCGAGGATGGCGGGCAGCTTGCGCGCGGTAATGACGGCGTTGCGGCAATCGAGGCAGCCCCAGAACGGTGTCGGGCATGGCGATCCGGCGGTGCTAAACGGACTGGTATAGAAACCGGCGCAGCTCGCGAGCCAGACGTCCTGCTCGCCGTCGAGCAGCGCAATGGTATCGTCAGTGCCGCGGAAATCGGGGTCTGTAACGGAATCGCGTAGCTGCGCTTCCTCAAGCGGTGGCAGTAGCCGCGGACCTGCAACAGCTTCCTCAAGAGCATCTACGACGGTCTGCTCGTGCAATGGCCGCAGCGACGGGACATCGGCGTAATGCCGCGCGGCAATCTCGACCGTATGCCCGACAGCAAAGCGGGTCATGTGTCCTTCGGTCTTGAGGTACCAAAGGGCCTTGTGCGTCTTGCGCAGCTGGGAGAGGCGCAGATAGAGCGGCGTGCCTGCATCATCGACGATACCGTGCCGAGCAGTCCAGGCGTCGATGGTCGAGCGGGGATGGCGAATGCCGTCGGCGATCTCGCCGTGCTGATAATAGACCCACAGGCAATCGGAAGGATTATGCGCCCGCGCCTTGGCCGAGTGTGCAATGATGCGCCGGATCAGGCCGCCCGGCGTGGTCGAGCCGCCGTCGCGCACCCGGATAGTCTTGTGTTCAGCGCCGTGCGCGCGAAGCTTGATATAGGCGATGTCCACGGTTCCGCCCGAGGCATTGCGCAGGCAATCGATGGTGAGCGTCTTGCAGCACTCGAGTTCAAGCCCGGTCTCCAGCGAGAGCAGAACGAGCAGCGGCACGATATCGGCAGCCGTGAGGTGATGGGCTGCGTGAAGGCTGATGTTCATGTCCGGAGCCGGCATGTTGCGGCTCCGGAATCGCCGGTGGAGCGCCTGCCACTCGGCATCGCGATAGTACAGCACCCCGCGTGCTTCGATGGCCGTATGGGCTCTTCGGGTCGCAGCCTCGATCTCAGGAACTTCGTCGAACCGGGGGCCAGCACGCAACCGCGCATCGATGGCGGCAAGGTCGGCGCGTGCCGCGTCGCGGAGCTGGCGGGCGACTAACGGGCTGTAAGCATCGCGCGGCCGCGGCCTCACATGGGGGTGCGAACTGACGTAGCGCAGCCGCTCGCGAAGCTCGGGGTGGATGGCACCCGCCGTATCGGTAGCGATCCGGCGAAGGACGGCAACGATCTTGGCGACCACGGTGGGAAGATGCACCCGCGACTTGCCCGCAGCTTCGAGCCAGGCCTCGAAGCCGTCGATATGACGGGCGCGCAGGTCCGCAGGGCCATCGATCCGGTCCGTTGTCGTCGCGAGGTAGGCGAAGAAGCGCGGCAGTGTGTTGGTATAGGCCTTGACGGTCGTCCGCACGATGATCGGCCCGCGCGGCGCAACCAACGAGAACAGGCCGCGGGCAAAGGCGAGCGCGAGGCCACGCGGGCGCAGGGTGGTGAAATCGACCAGCACCCCGCCGCCGTATGGGGGATCGATAGTGAAGCGCAGCGCACTGACCTGATCCCAGGGATCGGCACCCTGCGTTGCACCGTCTTGCTCAAAGCTGACCTTGCGCCCCTTCCTGGGTGAGCCGGTCATGCCGGGAGGTATCCCGGCACGCGCGCAAGCAACTCTTCGACCGCCGCATCGACGGTATCGGCGCGGGTAGCAAGATGATCGAGATAGATCGACGTGGTGGAAAGACTGGAATGGCCGAGCAGGCGTTGCACCTGCTGAAGCGGGTCGCCGAGCAACTGGCGATAGCCTTCCATGGCGCCTGCCGGTGCGGCTGCTTCGGCGAGGCGGCGCTGGATCAGCATCGCCAGCATGTGAACAGCGAAGGAATGCCTGAGTT
>CALMWO010000604.1 GCA_937873805.1 uncultured Hyphomonadaceae bacterium | reverse complement strand
CCGCAAGGCCATCGACTGGCCGCACGAGCCGTTCGTGGTACCGGAAGAAATCCTGAAGGAGTGGCGCAAGATCGGCGCGCAGGGCGCGCGCCATCGCGAGGCGTGGAACAAGCGGCTGGCGGCGTCGGACAAGCGCGGCGCGCTGGAAGCGTCGCTGTCGGGCAAGGTTCCCGAGGGCCTGAAAGCGGCTATCAACGCGCACAAGAAGAAGATCGTGGAATCGCCGAAGGCCGACGCCACGCGCAAATGGTCTGGCGCGGCGCTGGAAGTGGCAACCGAGCTGATGCCGGAACTGGTGGGCGGATCGGCCGACCTCACCGGCTCGAACAACACGCGCACGGCGGCCAACAAAGCGCCGATGACGCCGGAGAATTATGGCGGGCGCTATGTCCACTGGGGCATTCGCGAGCACGCCATGGCGGCGGCGATGAACGGCATGGCGCTGCATGGCGGCATTATCCCCTACTCGGGCACCTTCCTTGTGTTCTCGGACTATTCTCGTCCCGCCATCCGGCTTGGCGCGCTGATGAACCAGCGCGTGATCCATGTGATGACGCACGACTCGATCGGCGTGGGCGAAGACGGCCCGACGCACCAGCCGGTGGAGCATGTGGCCTCGCTGCGGAATATTCCGAACCTGCTGGTCTTCCGCCCGGCGGATGGCGTGGAATCGGCTGAGGCATGGGAAGTGGCGCTGAATTCGACGGACGCGCCGTCGCTGATCGCCCTCACCCGCCAGAACCTTGCGCCTGCGCGCAAAGTCCACACCGACGAGAACCTCGTGGCCAAGGGCGGTTATGTGGTTTCGCCCGCGACGAAGCCGGAAAAGGTCGTGCTGCTGGCGACGGGGTCTGAAGTCGAGATCGCGCTGGAGGCTCAGAAGACGCTGGAGGCCGAAGGCATCGGCGCGCGGGTCGTTTCGATGCCGTGCTTCTCACTGTTTGCGGCGCAGCCTGCCAAGTACCAGACCGACACGCTGGGCGGGAAACTGCCCAAGGTGGCCGTGGAAGCGGGCATCCGTGATGGCTGGGACCGCTGGATCGGGCCGGAAGGCGGCTTTGTCGGCATGACCGGCTTTGGCGCGTCTGCCCCGTACAAGGCGCTGTACAAGCATTTCGGCATTACCGCCGAGGCAGTCGTGAAAGCCGCGAAAGAGCGCGTCTGACAGGCATTCCTGCCTGCATCACGAAGTGCTGCGGGTAATTGCGCGATTTTCACCGTCCAAAAGTCTCGCCAGCGGGCAAAAATCCGCTATTACGCCGCGCATAAGACCCACGGATTGGCCGGTCCCATTCGTGCATCCGGGGCCGCAACGTTTTGATTGAGGTTTCGAGATGGCTGTTCGTGTTGCGATCAACGGTTTTGGCCGGATTGGTCGACTGGTTCTCCGTTCCATCCTGGAACACAAACGCACGGACATCGAAGTCGTCGCGGTTAACGACCTCGGCCCGGTGGAAACCAACGTCCACCTGCTGAAATACGACTCGGTTCACGGCCCCCTGAACATGGACGTGAAGGTCGAGGGCGATTTCGTCTCGGTCGGCAACCAGCGCTTCAAGGTCACGGCGATCAAGAACCCGGCCGAGCTGCCGCACAAAGAGCTGAACGTGGATATCGCGTTCGAATGCACAGGCATCTTTACTGCGAAGGACAAGGCCGCCCTTCATCTTCAGGCTGGCGCCAAGCGCGTGCTGATCTCGGCCCCGGGCGAGAATTCGGACCTGACGGTCGTCTATGGCGTGAACCATCAGAAGCTCACCAAGGAGCACATGATCGTCTCGAACGCTTCCTGCACGACCAACTGCCTTGTGCCGGTGGTCAGCGTTCTTCACGACGCCATCGGCATCGAGAAGGGCATGATGACGACCATCCACTCCTACACCGGCGACCAGCCGACGCTGGATACGATGCACAAGGATCTCTATCGCGGCCGTGCGGCGGCGCTGTCGATGATCCCGACCTCGACGGGCGCGGCGAAGGCCGTTGGCCTCGTGCTGCCGGACCTGAACGGCAAGCTGGATGGCGTGTCGGTGCGCGTGCCGACGCCGAACGTGTCGCTGGTGGACTTCAAGTTCATCGCCAAGCGCGGCACGAGCGCGAAAGAGGTCAACGATCTCATCCGCGACGCAGCGAACGGCAAGCTGAAGGGCATCCTCGGTTACACGGACGAGAAGCTTGTGTCCTCCGACTTCAACCACAACCCGCACTCGTCGATCTTCCACACCGACCAGACCAAGGTGATGGACGGCACGTTCGTGTCGATCATGAGCTGGTATGACAATGAGTGGGGCTTCTCGACCCGCATGAGCGACACGGCTGTCGCCTGGGCGAAGCTGATCTAGTGGCGAAGTCCAAAACTCCGAAAGACAAGACGGCGACCTCAGAGGTCGCCGTTCCTGTTTCTGCATCGCCGCCCTACCATGTGAAGGGCGAGGTTGTTGGAGCGCCGGGCGTGCCGGCCACGACTGACGACAAGCCTTACGATCCAGCGGCTTGGATGCATCAGCGGCTGGTCCATCAGGTGATGGAGTTCGAGAAAAATCTCGGGCCCGATCACGAGGTTGGCGGACGCTTTGTCGAAGGGCCGAACGGCGAGCCGCTGCACCTGTCGAATGTTGCGAGCTGGGGCCCGGACATGATCCTGTTCATGGGCGAATTCCCCGATGGGCGGAAATGGGAGCTGGTGCAGCACTACAGCCAGGTCTCGATGCTGCTGGTCGCGGTGCGCAAGATAAACGACGAGCCGCGGCGGATCGGGTTCGAACTGCTCAAGAGCGTCAGGGAGCAGGATACGCCGTGGGAAGACCCCATCAGCTGAAACGTCCGCGTGCGGCTTTGTCGCTAATCCCGGCGGCTGGCGTAGCCATACTATTTGCTGGATGCCGACCGTCGCCAACGCCCTTAGAGCCGCGCGTCCTGCTACAGTACGCCCTTGAAAGAGATATGGGAACCGAACCCTTCAGCATGGCGGGTCGCCACCGCGCAATTTCGCCACTGCGGGGCGTAACCCTTGCGGAAGCGGAGGCAATGCTTGTGTCCTGCCCAGCCAAGAAGTGGACGCCATTGGGTGATGAAGAGAGAGCTTCTGCCGACTGCGCCAGCTACAAACTTCTCGAATGTCGCGCGAACGGCAAGACGCTGATAGCCCGCCTTTGGTTCGATTTCGAGAGTGTGGATCATATGGCGGACCTTGCACGTGGCTCGAATTTTGTGGCTTGTGCGGACGGCTTTTGCCCCGATTTTGCATTGGGCGAGCCGAGAACCGACAACGTCTCTGCCTGTGAAACACTCTTCAAAATCCAAACTGTGGTGAATCAACCGTGACCTTCCGCACGCTTCAGGGCGCCGACCTTTCGGGCAAGACCGCGCTGGTGCGCGTTGATTTCAACGTGCCGATGGATGATGGGCAGATCACCGATGACACGCGCCTGCGCGCGGCGTTGCCGACGATCGACCTGCTGTCGAAAGCGGGCGCCAAGGTTGTCCTGCTCGCGCACTTCGACAGGCCCAAGGGCAAGCGCGTTCCCGAGATGAGCCTGAAGCCGATCCTGCCTGCCCTGTCCAAACTGGTCGGCAGGGATGTGGCCTGGGCAGATGACTGCATCGGCGCTGACGCCAAGGCGGTTGTCGATGGCCTGAAGGCGGGCGGCGTCGCGCTGCTGGAAAACCTTCGCTATCACGCGGGCGAAGAGAAGAATGATGCGGCGTTTGCCGCTGAACTGGCCAAGCTGGGCGATATCTATGTCAACGATGCCTTCTCGGCTGCGCACCGCGCGCATGCCTCGACCGAAGGCGTCGCGAAACTTCTGCCGGCCTATCCGGGCCTGTCGATGGAGCGTGAGCTCAATGCGCTCGATGCCGCGCTGGGCAATCCGCAACGGCCGGTGATCGGCATTGTCGGCGGCTCGAAAGTCTCGACCAAGCTCGACCTGCTGAAGAACCTCGTCACCAAGCTCGACAAGCTGGCGATTGGCGGCGGCATGGCCAACACCTTCCTCTATGCGATGGGCCACGACGTTGGCGCCTCGTACTGCGAGAAGGACCTTGCCGACACGGCGCGTGAGATCATCGGCCTTGCCGGACGCAACAACTGCAAGCTGTTCCTGCCGCTCGACATCGTTGTCGCCGAGCGCATGGAGCCGGGCGCGGCAGCCCGCGTGCGCACGCTGGGCAATATCGACGAGCAGGAGCGTATTCTCGACGCCGGCCCGGAAACGGTCGAGCGCCTGAAGCGCGCCATGGGCAACTCCAAGACGCTGGTCTGGAACGGCCCGCTGGGCGTGTTCGAAATCCCGCCCTTCGACAAGGGCACGGTGGAAGCCGCGAAGGAAGCCGCGAAGCTCGCCAAGGAAGGCAGGCTGGTTGCGGTCGCCGGCGGCGGCGACACCGTCTCCGCGATGAACCACGCTGGCATCGCCAACGACCTCACCTTCGTCTCGACGGCAGGCGGCGCCTTCCTCGAATGGATGGAAGGCAAAGTCCTTCCGGGCGTGGAAGCTCTGAAGGTCTGACGTCACGCTTGCCAAGGCTGGTGAATTTTGCTGGCTTCCGCCTGTCGGTGACGGCGGGGCTCATGACAGTGATACGCACATTTGCGCTTGCCGCGACGCTCGCAGCATCGGCATGCGCGACTGTTGATCCGCCGCCCGCCGACCTACCCGGCGAAGTTATCGTCTACGCTCCGTCCTATGGGCCATTCTGTTTCGGTTGCGTCTCAATGACACTTACCGTTGCCGAGGACGGGCGCGTGTGGATCGAACGTGAGCAGGACATATCCGCCAAGCGAGCAACGCACGCTGAGAATGAGCCTGTGTGGCGCACAACTCGCGAGCTGATTACAGTTACGCCTGAACAGCTGTCGGCATTCAGGAACAGACTTGCACCTTATCGCCCCGCAGGTCGGCGAAGTCTTGGTAACGATGATTGCTCGGTCATGTTTACGGATATGCCGGGAACAACTGTTTCATGGCGTAGCGCAGGCGCTACAGACGAGCTGATCTACGATTTCGGCTGCGATCCTGAAAAATGGTCCACCATGCGTGATGATCTGAAAGCTGCGCCCAGCCTGCTTGGCATTGTCATGACCGAGCAGACTTGGGCGGCAACAACCAGGATCCGCTGACAGACCGCACGCGGCGCAAACTGGCCAAGGAAAGCAAGCTGGTTGCGATCGCGGGCGGCGGCGACACGGTCTCCGCGATGAACCATGCAGGCGTTGCGAATGACCTCACTTTCGTCTCTATAGCAGGCGGCGCCTTCGTGGATTGGATGGAAGGCAAGCCCCTGCCGGGCGTGGAAGCGCCGAAGGTGTGAGCTCTTGCCTTCCCCGTCAGCCTTTGCCATCGGCATTCCGCAAACGTAACGAGGACCGACATGACCATTCGATTTGACGGCAAGGTTGCAATCGTGACTGGCGGGGGCAACGGCCTGGGCCGGGAACATTGCCTGCAGCTGGCGAAGCTTGGCGCGAAGGTTGTGGTCAATGATCTGGGCGGCTCTGTCGATGGATCGGGTGGTTCGGTTTCTGCGGCTGAGACGGTAGCGAAAGAGATCCGTGATGGCGGCGGCGAGGCCATCGGCAATGGCGCGGACATCACCAGGCTCGATCAGGTCGAGGCGATGGTGGCCGAGGCGAAGGCCAAATGGGGCCGTGTCGATATCCTGATCAACAATGCCGGCATCCTGCGCGACAAGTCGTTCTCCAAGATGACGATGGATGACTTCAAGAAGGTCGTCGACGTTCACCTGTTCGGCACGGCGAACTGCACCAAGGCGGTGTGGGAAACGATGCGCGAGCAGAACTATGGCCGCATCATGCTGACCTCGTCGGCGTCGGGCATCTATGGAAACTTCGGGCAGTCGAACTATGGCGCGGCGAAAGCGGCGATGGTCGGCTTCATGAACGTGCTTCACCATGAGGGCGCGAAGAACAACATCCGCGTCAACACGCTGGCGCCGACCGCCGCGACGCGCATGCTGGAGGGCCTGATCCCGCCGCAGGTGGCCGACCTGATGGCGCCCGAACTGGTGACGCCGGGC
>CALMWO010000603.1 GCA_937873805.1 uncultured Hyphomonadaceae bacterium | reverse complement strand
CGCTTCCACCGACAGCAGCACGCCGGCCTTGCCCGCGATCTCGACCTTCGCATCTTCCAGCGGCGCAGGCAGCGTGAGGTAAGCCGAGGTGAATTGCAGGCCATAGGGCTCGGGCGCGCCGCCGCCCGGCGTGCGATATTCGATCGACAGGGCGGAGCGCTTCGCCTTCGCGGCGTTGAATGTGTCCGGCAATTCGTCGAGCGTCAGCGGCCGGCCGGCTGGGCCGCCCTGTCCGCGCGAGGCAAAGGCGCTGAGTGTGATAGCGGCGCCGTAGTCCTCTCCGCCCTCCTTCACGACATCCTTTGTCTCGGTGAACCACGCGACCGTGCCCGCAAGCCCTGAAGCCTGTCCTGCGCCCTGCCCGTAATCGCTGGTAGGATCGCAGCTCGGCGAGCGCAGGCAATGCTGCCGCATGAAGGCCTGCGCGACAACCGGGTGCCCGGCACTCTCGACAACCTTGGCGGATTCGGAAATCCGCGGCGCTTCCGGCTCGCATGCCGCCAGACCAAGAATGCAAAGACCGATCAGGATGCGCATGAGCGATATCCTACACTACGACTTTCCGCACGTCGTAGCCATAAATCCAGTCCTGCCGCGACCGGATGAAGGCAGGGAAAAGCTTGTCCGCCATTTTCATCGGCCCGTAGGTGGCGGCTTGCGACCACGCATTCGAGCGATGGAAGACGCCCATATTGGAGCGGGCGCTGTTCAGCACGCGTGATGTGCGCGGCTTGCGCAATTTCTCGTAGTTGCGGAGCGAGGCCTCCGACACGCCATCCTTCTGCAGGCATTTCGCCAGCACGATTGCGTCCTCGATCGCCATCGCCGCGCCTTGCGCCTGAAAGGGCGGCATGGCGTGGCAGGCGTCTCCCAGAAGCGTCACACGATCTTCCGACCAGCGCGGTAGCGGATCGCGATCGAACAGCGCCCATACATGGCACGTGCCGGCAGCGGCGATGATGTCGGGGATCGGCTGCGCCCAGCCGCCGAAATCCTCAGCCAGGTCGACAGGATTGCCCGGCTGGTCCCAGCTTTCGCCCCGCCAACGATCTGTCTCGACGACGCCGACGAAGTTGATCATCTCGCCGCGCCTGACGCGATAGGTGACCGCATGCTTGCCAGCGCCTGCCCAGACGATGGCCGCGTGCGGCAGGTCCGGCGCAATGTCGGCCGCCACGGTGATCCGCCACGCGACCGCGCCGGTGTAGCGGCCCTGAGCCTCGCCCAGCATCTGCTTGCGCACGGTCGAGCGCGCGCCATCCGCGCCGACGAGCAGGTCGGCCGGGATGATCGCGCCGGTATCGAGCCCGATCCGCAGTCCGGCATCCTCGCGCACATAGGCCGCCACGCGGGCATTCAGGCGCAGGCGAACACCCGCGAACTCGGCGGCGCGCCTCAGGATCTCGATCAGGTCGGCCCGGTGAATGTGGAGATAAGGGGCATCATAACGCTTGCGGGCATCTTTCGCGATCGGGATGGAGAACACCTTCTCCCCCGTCTTGCCGATCCGCATTTCGAGCGTCTGGGGTTGGGAAGACATCGCCAGCACGGCTTCGGCGACGCCCAGTCCGGCGAGCCCTTTCACGGCATTCGGCGAAAGCTGGATGCCCGCCCCCACCTCGGTCAGCGCCGGCGCGCGCTCGATGACTTCGACCTCGAAGCCGACCTTGGTCAGCGCAATGGCGGCGCAAAGCCCCCCGATCCCTGCTCCGGCAATGACAACCTGCATGGAGAGGCGAAATAGACCGTCGTGCGACCGACGTCACGTCGCGACCGAAAAAATGGCCGCCCTATTTTGCGTTGATCCATGCACGCGTCTCTTTGATGATTTCGTCGGCAAACTCGGAATCATCGACCGACCGGGCCAAAATCATCGCCCCCACCATTGCAGACCAGCTTCCGATGGCGGCGCGACGCCTTGCCGCCGCGCGTTTGCCCTCCACCTTCCCGCTTAGCCTGTCTATGTGTCCACGCTGAGCCGATGTCATGGCTTCGCGCGCCGCGGCGGATTGCTGGCGCGTGGCGGCCGCAAGCGCCGCAGTCGGGCATCCGGTCGCTGCGTTGTCGCGATGGGCAGCGGACAGGTAGCGATCGACAAATGGTTTGAAGTCGAAGTCGCCGCTCGCCTTCTCCAGCAGGTAGGCGAGCGTCTGGGCGATCAGGTCATCCTTGGACCTGAAATGTCCGTAGAAGCCGCCGTGCGTAAAGCCTGCGGCGTTCATGACCTCCGCCACACCCACAGCATCGAAGCCCTTTTCACGGAACAACTGACCGGCAGCCTTGAGGATCACCTCGCGGTTCTCCGCCACTTGTTCGCGACTGACCTTCATTTCACGTCTCCGGCATCGTGTTGACTAAACATGATGATCGACATCAATAACTACATTCATGATGCTTGTAATGAATATAGCGGGCTCGCCGCAATAGATATGGGAGATGAAATGGCTACGCACATCCTGCGGTCGCTGTTGGCGGCTGCGTCCTTCGCGGTCGCTGCCGCTTGCGGCCATGACGCGCCCCAGCTAGCCGCAGCCAAGCCCTACGATAGCCCTGCATGGCCAACCGCCGCGATTGCCGAGCCCACCCGACTTGGCTTCACGGCCGAAGGACTTCAAGCGCTCGACGCCCGCATGAAGCAGGCCGTCGACAACAAGGAAATCGCCGGCATCAGCTACGCTCTGGTCAAGGATGGCGAGGTCGCAACGTTCAAGGCGGTCGGCAATCAGATTCTCGGCGGGGCGCCAATGAGAGACGACACCCTCTTCCGCGTCCGCTCCACCGGAAAGACGATCACCGCCGTCGCGATGATGCAGCTGTGGGAACAGGGCAAATGGAAGCCCGAAGATCCGATCACCAAGTTCATACCGGAGTTTGCCAACCTCAAGGTCGCAACGTCCCCCGACAACCTGAACAACCTCGTTCCCGTCTCGCACATACCGACGATGCACGAGGTCATGACGCACACGGCTGGCTTCAGCTACGGGCTGCGGACCGACATTGCCGCCGACCGTGCTTACAGAGATGCGGATGTCCTGCGCGCGAAGGACATGAAGACATTCGTCGACGAAGTGGCGAGGCTTCCGCTGGCGAACCAGCCCGGCGAGCGCTGGTATTACTCGGTTACATACGACCTGCAGGGCGCGATCATTGAAAGGATCACCGGCAAGACGCTTGGCGCTTATCTCGAGGAAAATCTCTTCAGGCCGATGGCGATGAATGACACCGGATTCTGGCTGAAGGAGGCTGACCGTCCGCGTCTCGTCACTGTGCATACCCGCAACGCAACAACTGGCGTTCTCGAGGTCATGAAGGACGAAGACAACTTCATTTCCGAAGACCCCTTCAAGAAGAACAGCCATTTCGAGTCCGGCGGCGGCGGAGCGAGCGGACTCCTGTCCACGCTGCACGACATGGTCCGCTTCACGCAGATGCTGACCAACAAGGGCGAGCTTGGCGGCAAGCGCATCCTCAAGCCGGAAACGGTCGACTTCATGATGCAGAACCATATCGGCGCCGTGAGGGGCGTGCTGGGCGGCCCGGGCTACGGATTTGGCTATGGCGGCCGTGTTGTGGTCGATGGATCGACCGATGCCACGCCACAGCCCAACGGCGCCTTCAGCCATTTCAGCATCGATGGCTGCTGGTTCTGGGTTGATCCCGCGAACAAGCTTTCCTTCGTCGGCCTGATTGCACGCCGCGGCGGCGGCCCCGCGGGCGGCGTCGTGATGGGCGGCGAAGGCGATGCGCCCCGGCTCGTCTACAAGGCGCTGGTCAAATAGCGCTGCGCGTTTCGCACATACGCACGCGATCCGAGCCTCCCCGAAAGGGGACGACTGGATCTACGTTTTGGCTTGGAAGTACCTGGAGCGGGCGAGGCGATTCGAACGCCCGACCCCGACCTTGGCAATACCCGATCCGTTAGGTTGTCTAAAGTCGGAAGCGTGTCGATGAATTCGACAATTCGCTTTGTAGCAAAAGCGCTTGATGAGTTTTTGTGTGCAGATGAGTTCTTTTGTTTTTCTAATCGGTTTTGGTCGGTGCAGCCCCATTGTGTGCCCCAATTCCACCCAGCTAGACCTGCGACTTGAACGCGTTCTGCTGTCGGTTTCGGCAGGGCGCCTAGCCAAGCTGGTGTGCCCCAATGCTCACGGACGCAAAACTGAAATCCCTCTATTCGTCGCCACCGGCGGAGCGAATTGAACTGAACGACGGGACGATCTCCGGGCTCCTGCTTCGCGTGGGCCCACGCGGCCGGCCGACCTGGACGCTCCGCTACACCGTGAAGGGACGCGGCGGCGTCACCGAACGCGGCAAGAAGCTTGCCGGCCGCAAGTTCTATCGGATCACGCTCGGCGAATATCCGGCCATCTCCCTGCTCAAGGCGCGAGCCCAGGCCGCCACCATGCTGGCCGACGCCGACAACGGCATCAATCCGATCGAACGGCTCGAGAGCGCCGCGACCGTGCGGCGTGGGACCATCGCCGAACTGTCCGAATCTTTCCTCGAACACCATTGCCGCGGCCGCCTTCAGAGCGCCGGCAAGGCCGAATGGATCATGCGGGACTACGTGAACCCGCGGTTCGGCGACTATGCCCCGAAGCAGGTAACGCGCCGGGATGTCATCGCCCTGCTCGATGACCTCAAGAAGCGCGCGACGCCAACCGCGACGATGGACACCCGGAAATGGCTTTCGGTCTTCTTCAACTGGGCTCTGGAACGGGAACATGTCGACTTCAACCCGGTCAGCGGCGTTCGCTCACCGGTCAAATCGAAGCCGCGGGAGCGCGTTCTCAGCCTCGATGAAGCCCGCGCCGCCTGGAAGGCGGCCCAGACGGAGCCCTACCCGTCCGGCTCGCTCATCTGCTTACTGATGCTTACGGGCGCCCGGTTACGGGAGATCGGCAACGCGCAGGTGGGCTGGCTGGATCGCGCCAATGCGTGTCTCGATATCCCTGGCGAGGCCTACAAGACCGGCGATCCCACCATCATCCCCTTGATCCCCGAAGCGATGGAGATTGTCGAACGCATCCCGAAACCGCCGCGAGGGCCGTATCTGATCACCTCGAATGGCGGAAAAAGACCGGTCTGGACGGCGACGCCAGCGGCGCTCGCGCGGATCCGTGAAGGGGCCGAGGCTCGTCTCGGCCGCAAGATCGACCGTTGGACGATCCATGACCTCCGTCGCACTGCTGCCACCCACATGGCGCGTCTGGGCGTCGACGAGATCGTGGTTGAGCGTGTGCTTGGGCACCGGATCGGCGGCGTCAAAGGCGTCTACAACCGCTACCGCTACATCGAGGAAAAGCGCGCTGCGCTGCAACTCTGGGCGTCCGAACTTCTCGCGGAGCCGAGTGCCGCGAAAACCCGTGGAACTAGAAAAGCCCGAGCTGACGCTCATCCGCAGCCGGAGCTCGTTTCCGCTGAACAGGCTTAACAACCGGCTCGGGCGCCATGATGATGGGAGGAGCCTTGACCTGCGGCTTCGCGACGATCTGCGGCTTTGCTGGCGGAGCGACCGTCGCCTGCGGCGGCGGCAGGTGGTACGGTCGACGTTTCGCGACCCACACACGCACGTCTTCGGCGCGGAACAGGTTGACCTTGCCGCCGGGTTTCACAGCCGCTGGAAATGCCTTCGCCGGATCGCGACGGATGTCCCACAACGCGCGCCGCTTCAGCTTGAGGTAGGAGCAGACCATCGCGGTGGTCCACCATTCATCGTCCAGCGGACGGATTGAGGCACTCGGCATTGTCGATCCCTGTTGAGAACCCTCTGAGAAAATCATCTCGCGGTGCGTTTTCCACAGGAGACAATCCATCGTTGTATTTGCGGCGGAACCGCCGCACGAGGCGATGCGCCTGCAAGCGAGGTCTTGATCACGCATCACATCAGATTCCGAGTCCGAGCCCTCTTCCGCGCTGGAGGCTCCACGAGATCGATCGACCGCGTTGAACGCCGACCACGTTCTGACCCGCAAACCGTTCCAGCGCCGGACGCCACGGTACGAGCTGCGAGGTTTGATCCCCGACGATGAGGGCCACCCTTCCCTGCGCCAGGTCGATGCGGCGGGTGTAGACCCCCGACACGGTTCCCGAGCCCAGCGTCACTGGCATGCCAACCTCGCTGGACAGGATCTTTGCTGTCGTTCGAAGCTCGTGCGCTTTCATGTCTTCAAGCGCCTGTCGCGGCAGCATCTTGTCCGCCGCCCCCATCCAGCCTTGCTCGATCAGGAACAGACGCCGTTGTCGAAGCGCGGCTTCAAACTCCCGCGCCAGATGGCCGGCGCCATCAGGTGAGGATTCCTGACCCGCGAGGGCACGGTCGAGATGCGTCGGTCCGGCCGCGGCGATCTGGTTGGCGAGCGGCATGTAGCTAAGCACACGCGGGGCCATCGGGGCACGGACGAGACGCGCGCGCTCATAGGTCAGCACACGATCGAGATGGTCAGGAGCGATGTCGAAGATGCCGTCCCTGCCCCGAGAGATCAGGCCTGCCCGGCGCATGGCCTCCAGCCGCCTGATGTTGGCGGCGACAAGACCGTCGGGGACGTTTGCTTCCATCCGGGCGTGGATGTCAGCCGAGTAGAGGCCGCGATTGAGGCGGGCGACGCGCGCCACGGCCTCGTCTGACGGGCCGGTGCGGGCCTCCTGGGGCTCGAAGGCAATCAGCGCGCCTTTTAGGGTGTCCTCCAGAACCGCAGCCGCGCCGGGTTCCCGGAAACGGGTATAGCGAAGCTCTCCGCGGCCATTCTCGATGATGGCGATAAGATTGTCTGCCCCGTCATCGGAATGCGATAGGCCGACAAGCCGTCCGGATTCCTGGCGGGTCACATCAGCAGCCAGAACCGGCATGCCGGTGAAGGCGCGTCCCTGACGGGCGACGATGCGCGCGACTTCGTCGCTGTCCGCCATCTGACTGAGCTGGGCTGGCAGGTCCGAGGCAAGGCGCCAGCTGCCATCCGGACCGACAGCGGCAAGTCCCCACCCTGACAGCGTGTCGAGGCGGCGCGGTAGGTCGGTGTGTCGGAATGAGCTGCCAAGGCCGCCCGGACCGTCGAGGGCGATGAGCTCCCGGTCGAGCCGGGTGAATGCGCGGGCCCCGATATCCCGGTCGCGCATCCGCTGGAGCTCCAGCGCCGGCCTCGGCCCCAGGATCCGGGTTGCGATCTCCTGCGCATCTTCTCGGATCGCGACCGATAGCACCTTGCCTGGGATGATCAGGTCTTTCCCGTCGGCGCGGATCCCCCGGACGAGGACATGGGTGTGCGGATTGTCGGTGTCCCAGTGGTCCACCGCCAGCCATTGGAGGCGGGTTCCGACATGGCGCTCGAGGCGCGCCATCGTCTCACGGATGAACGGGCGGAGTTCGCCGAGATCGGTGCCATCCTCGGCGCTGATGATGAGGCGGAAGTGACGCTTGTCCGCATGCCAGCCTTGCGTTGCGTCTCTCGCATCGAGCGAGTTGCGGGACTGGTCGTAGAAGCGCTCATCGCCGCCTTGTCGCTCGCGCGACAGGTATCCGATCGTTGCATCAATATGCTGTTCAGATGACCGCTCCTGGCTACGCGAAGGCTCCCGCTGATCGCCGACCTCAGGCTGGTTCTGCCGCGCGGCACCCTCCCGGCCGAGGTAGGCGACATGGGCTCGGAGCGTCTTGGCCTGCCCTGCGACATGGGCCACGAACCTGGCCTTCACCACGACGCGGCGCTGAGTAACGCGGACCGGTCGCGCGCGTGATGCCGACCCCTTTGCGAAGTGCGCGCGCACTGGGGACTGTGCGGCAGGTGCGCTGCTTTTCGGCTTGGATGGTGGCGCACGTCGCGCAGCCGCGCGCACCTGCTTCAGTGCAGGACGAGCGTCGCGCGCTGAACGTCCGATCCGGATTTGGAATTCATTTTCGTCACGCTGCATGGCCTCAGCATCGCGCATCCAAGACGCGTGTCGACAGCTTGCAATCGGTTCGAGAAATTGCGGCGGATCCGCCGCAAACGTCCTGGGGGTTAGAGGCGGATATTCCTATGTGCAGACAAGGCGGTGGGCGTCCACACCGCCGCTCTACCTTAATCTTGCATTCCACCGCACCCACCCCTCCACGACCGTCTCCTGCTTCACCGCGCTTCAGACCTCACGCAACAGAGACTGCTCGTCGAACGTCATCGCACCTGCGGATCACGGAGATCGAATGAGACGAGAGCGACATAGGCCGCTCTCGCTGGCCGCCTCAGATCATCGCCTCATTTACCCGGTCGAGATCGCCGGTAAGGTCCAGCATGGCCGCCAGCTCAGCCTGGATCTCGCGGGCCTCCTCGGCGTCAGTCGTCGTCCGCAGTTCGGCGCGCAGCTCCTCGATGTGGCGCTCGATCGTGAAGGTCTTCGTGAACATCGTCGTCTCCTGTGTTTGAAGGACGATGTCGGCGGGCGGGCGTGATGGAGCGGGTCAAGGGATCGCGCTAAGGCGCGACCGCGCAGCGGCGATGGGGGTCACGATTTTTTTGGCTCTTCCGCCAAAAAAATGGTGGGGCCTCGTCGTCCCTTGAGGCGGTCCATCACGCCCGGCACACTGCAATGACCTGAGCAACCAATTCCCCTCCTGCACGAGCCAAGAGACGACTTGCAGAGACAGATCCGCACCCGCCGACCGTCAGGGCGGCCAAACAGAATGAAGATCCCATGGGGCGGGTTAGCGCTCCGCTCGGCTCCCGGCAGAGTGCGGCTCTTGCCCACTCAACCCCACTGGAGCTGACTGATGCAGAATGATCATCGACCCGACCAGAGCGCCATCCGTACCGATCTAGGCGCCCTCTTTGTCTCGCTTGAACTCAGCCGCTCGACTTGGCTGATCACGTCCCTGTCGCCCGGTGTTGGAGAAAAGCTGTCCAAGCATTCTATCCCGGCTGGTGACGCCGGCGCATTACTGGCTCGTCTCACGCTTCTCAGGCAGAAAGCGACTGCCCGGACAGGGCGTGCGTTCCCGATTATCGTCATACAGGAGGCCGGGCTGGACGGGTTCTGGATCCACCGTGTTCTTGAGAGTGAAGGTGTGGAGAGCCATGTCGTTGACGCAGCCTCGATTCTCACCTCGCGCCGCCGGCGGCAAGCCAAGACCGATCGCATCGACGGCGAGACGCTGGTTCGAACGCTGCTCGCCTACAAGCGCGGCGAGCCGCGCGTGTGCTCAATGGTCCGCGTGCCGACGCCAAACCAGGAAGACCGCCGTCGCATCTGCCGTGAGCGCAAGGCCCTCCTCACCGAGCGGATCGGCCATACCAACCGGATCAAGGGACTTCTCTGCACGCAGGGCGTCTTCAACTACAACCCGCTTCTCCGCGACCGTCGCGCCCGGCTTGAAGTCCTTCAGACCGGCGACGGCCGTCCGCTTCCGGAACGTATGAAGGCGCAGATCAGCCGGGAGCTGGATCGCATCGAGCTGATCATCGCCCAGCTCAAGGCGGTTGAGGTAGATCGCGATCTGCTCCTCGAACAGGAAGAGGCTACCCCGACAGTTCCTGCCGTGATGCTCGGCCGGTTGAAGGGGATCGGCCCCCAGATCGCCACCCTGTTATGGTCTGAAGCGCTGTACCGCCACTTCGACAACCGGAGGCAGGTCGCGGCTTATGCTGGCTTGGCGCCGACGCCGTGGAAAAGCGGATCGATCGATCACGAACAGGGCGTCTCGAAGGCTGGCAATCCCCGGCTACGCACGACGATGATACAGGTCGCCTGGCTGTGGACGCGCCATCAACCGGGCTCGGCGCTTACACTCTGGTTCAAGGACCGTGTCGAGCGCAACGGCGGCCGGATGCGCAAGACCGCCATCGTCGCCC
>CALMWO010000602.1 GCA_937873805.1 uncultured Hyphomonadaceae bacterium | reverse complement strand
GAAAAAGGAAACGCGATGTTCGACGCGCTGACAGACAAGCTTGGGAAGGTGTTCGACGGCCTGACGGGCCGCGGCGCGCTTTCCGAGAAGGACGTCAACGAGGCGCTGCGCGAGATCCGCGTGGCGCTGCTGGAAGCCGACGTCGCGCTGCCGGTGGTCAAGAAATTCATCGATGACGTTCGCCCGAAAGCCATCGGCGAGAATGTCATCAAGTCGATCAAGCCGGGTCAGCTGGTCGTCAAGATCGTGCATGACCAGCTGGTCGAGACGCTGGGCGGGGATGAAGAACCGCCGCCGCTGAAGATCGATAGCCCGCCTGCCGTCATCATGATGGCCGGCCTGCAGGGCTCGGGTAAGACGACCACCACGGGCAAGCTGGCCAAGCGCCTGAAGGAAGTCGAACGCAAGAAGGTTCTGGTTGCGTCGCTCGATGTGCGCCGCCCGGCGGCGATGGAACAGCTGCGCGTGCTGGCGCAACAGGTTGGCGTCGATGCGCTGCCGATCGTTGAGGGACAGTTGCCGCCGGATATCGCGCGGCGTGCGATCCAGGCTGCTAAGTTCGGCGGCTATGATGTGATCATTCTGGATACGGCGGGCCGCACCACGCTCGACGACCAGATGATGAACGAGGCGGCCGATATCGCCGCGATCGCCAATCCCAACGAAACGCTGCTGGTTGCCGACTCGCTGACGGGTCAGGACGCTGTCGAGACGGCCAAGCGCTTCCACGAGCGGCTTCCGCTGACGGGTCTTGTGCTGACGCGGATGGACGGCGATGGCCGTGGCGGCGCTGCGCTGTCGATGCGCGCGGTGACGGGCCTGCCGATCCGCTTCATCGGCATGGGCGAAAAGCTCGACGGGCTCGACGTGTTCGATGCGCGCCGCATCGCGGGCCGTATTCTCGGGCAGGGCGACATCGTCTCGCTGGTCGAGAAGGCGAAAGCCGAGATCGATCAGGCGGAAGCCGAGCGCGTCGCCAAGAAGATGCAGAAGGGTCTGTTCGACCTGGAGGATTATGCCGGCCAGCTGCGTCAGATGCAGCGCATGGGCGGCCTCGAAGGGATGATGGGCATGCTGCCGGGCGTCAAGAACGCCAAGGCGCAGATGGCCGCTGCCGGGATCGACGATCGCGTGATGAAGCGCAAGGAAGCGATCATCATGTCGATGACCCCGCAGGAGCGGAAGAAGCCCGACATTCTCGCCGCCTCGCGCAAGCGCCGCATCGCGGCCGGCGCCGGCGTTGACGTGGCCGAGGTCAACAAGGTGCTGAAAGAGCACCGCAACATGGCCGACATGATGAAGAAAATCGGCAAGGGCGGCATGAAGGGTCTTGCCGGCATGCTGGGCGGAATGGGCGGCGGCGCACCGGGGCAGGGCCCGCAGGTGAACCAGCAGCAGCTCAACGCGCTGAAGAATCTTGGCGGCGGAGCGATGGGCGGCGGCATGGGCGCGCCGAAACTGCCGGGCCTTGGCGGCGGCGGTCTTCCGGGACTTGGCGGGGACAAGAAGAAATGAGCATCGATCCTGCTGACGAACTGAAACGCCTGCGCGCCTCGATCGACAATATCGATGCGGCGGTGGTGCATATGCTGGCCGAGCGCTTCAAGGCGACGAAGGCGGTGGGCGAGCTGAAGGCCGCGCACAACCTGCCGCCCGCCGACAAGACGCGCGAAGCTGAGCAGATCGCACGCCTGCGCAAGCTGGCCAAGGACGCCGATCTCGATCCTGACTTCGCCGAAAAATTTCTCGCCTTCATCGTGACGGAAGTGATCCGCCATCACGAGAAACTACAGGGCAAGGGCTGAGCCCGACCTGCAGATCCAGATCACGCATACGAACATCAACCAACGCACTGAAACTGAAAGAAGAGAGTTACAAATGTCCCTGAAAATCCGTCTCGCGCGCGGCGGCTCCAAGCACCGCCCGTACTACAACGTCGTCATCGCTGACTCGCGCTTCGCCCGCGACGGCCGCTTCATCGAGAAGATCGGCGCCTACAACCCGCTGCTCGGCAAGGGCGACGACAAGCGCTGGACGATCGACCTCGAGAAAGCCAAGGAATGGCTCGCCAAGGGCGCGACGCCGACGGATCGCGTCGCCCGCTATCTCGGTCAGGCCGGCCTTGTGAAGTGGGAACACGGCAACAACCCGGAGCGCGCTGTTCCGGGCGAAAAAGCCAAGGCCCGCGAAACGGAGAAGGCCGAGAAGGCTGAAGCCCGCCGTCAGGCTGCTGAAGACGCCAAGAACGCGCCGGCTGAAGAAGCTCCGGCCGCCGAGTAGTCGGTGGCGGGCGTCACTATCAGAGATGCGGCGCAGACGGACGAGGCCTTCATCCTCGCCCTCAACGCCGCATCCACGCCCGCTGTGGGCGAGATGGACGCCTCGGAATATCGCGAAATCGCCACGCAGGCGCATCGCATTCTTGTTGCAGAAGCCGGCGGAGAACCCGCCGGCTTCATGATTCTGATCCGGCCCGGTTCGGCCTATCCGGGCGACAATTACGGCTGGTTCGAAGAACAATTCGACAGGCATCTCTACATCGACAGGATCGCGATCAGCGTGAACGCCAAGGGGCAGGGCGTTGGCCGTGCGCTTTACGAGGCGGCGCTGGCGGATGCGGCGGAGCTGGGCGAGAAGCGGCTTACCGCCGAGGTCAACGAAGAACCGCCCAATCCCGAAAGCATGGCCTTCCATGCGAAGCTTGGCTTCCGCCATCTGCTTTCCCGGACATCGCCGAGATTGGGCAAGGTCGTCGCCATGCTGGAGCGGCCGCTTTGACCGACAAGCCCAAGCTGATTGCCGTGGCGCAGATCACCGGCGCGTTCGGTGTGAAGGGCGAGGCGCGGGTGCGTTCCTTCACCGAGGACCCTGAGGCGTGCTTTGGCTATGGGCCGTTGCTGGACGAGCGTGGCGAGGTGGTGCTGACGCCGGTGAAGCATCGTGCGCTGAACGAAGGCTTTGGCGTCACCACCAGGGAACAGCGCCAGCGCGAAGACTGGGAGGCCATGCGCGGCACGCTGCTGCATGCGGCGCGCGAGGCGATGCCCGAGACGGACGAGGAAGAGGGTGAAGTCTATGTCGCCGACTTGATCGGCATGAGCGTGGTGCATGTCGACGGGCGCGTGCTGGGTCAGGTGAAGGCCGCGCACGATTTCGGGGCCGGCGATCTCATCGAAGTGCAGCCGGCCGTGGGCGCAAGCTTCCTGCTGCCGTTCACCGAAGAGGTGTTTCCCGAGATCGATATGGAAGCGCGTGTGCTGCGGGCTGACCCTGACGAGAGCTATCTGCCTGATAGCCCCTCCGACAGCGCGCCCTGATAGCCAGCCTCAGCGGCAGTGTTCGGACGGCCGCACGAACTGATAGTAGAGCGTGGCCGCCTTGTCGCTCGACTGGTGGAGATTGCGGCGGATGGCGCCTTCGGCGCCCTGGTCGCG
>CALMWO010000601.1 GCA_937873805.1 uncultured Hyphomonadaceae bacterium | reverse complement strand
CTGCCCATTGCTCGCCCTGCTCGTCCGAAATGTTGTTCCCACGAAAGTCCAGCGCCCGGTTGTCGTAATGGGCTGAGCCGGCCACGTGCTGGGTGCTGTCGTTCCCAGAGAGGGCAGAGCGTTCGTTTCCCGCTAAACAACGCTAAGGCCAGGTTGAGCTATCAACGTGTTGGCATGGGGGCTGCCCCACCTTGGCGGTTCACGTCACAAGAGGCATTTCGGACGCGGACCTTGTCGAGAGTGCCTCGCATGCGATAGAAGTGACCGGTGCGCTCTTCAACTGATCGGGTAGCGATTTCCGGTCTTGAGCGAGCGCAAGACGATGTAGGAGCGCAAGGTCGCAAGGCCGCCGCTGAGGCCGATCAGCCGGTCGATGAAGGCAGCAAGCGCTTCTAGAGTCGGTACAGCCACCTTCATCAACAGGTCGGCATCGCCGCTCTGCATGTAGCATTCCAGCACTTCGGGTGCTTCATCGATGAAGTGGCGGAAGGCATCGTTGCGCACGCCCTCATGCACCTGCAAGCTGATTAGCACGTGGGCAAGCACGTCCAGTCCAAGTCGCTCCCGATTGAGAATGGCCACGGTGCGCTCGATATAGCCTGCCGCGCGCAGCCGCTCGAGGCGGCGCGCGCATTGACTGGGCGAGAGATGCACACGCTCGGCTAGCTCGGCATGCGTAAGATCGGCACGCTCCTGAACCGAAGCCAGAATACGCTTGTCGTATACGTCCACGCACCACCTCGTGACAAAATCGCATTTAATGCCACTCCGATGCGGAAAAACTGACGAGATTCATAGCTAGGCGATGAACTCTGCGCACAAACCGCGCGCACTGCGCGGCATTAGCCTCTATCGTTTACATGGAGTCTCCGATGCTACTTACCCCTCTTGAGCTAGCCGCCTTCGCCGGTGCTGCTACCCTGCTTGCCCTCACGCCTGGCCCGGATCTGCTGTTTGTGCTGTCGGAAGGAATGTTGCGCGGGCGGCGGGCCGGTCTCATCGGAGCGGTCGGGCTGTGCAGCGGCCTCATCTTTCACGTCGCAGCGGTCGCTCTCGGCGTTGCCGCACTCGTCCAGTCGTCTCCGGCTGCATTCGCCGCCTTGCGTTACATCGGTGCTGCCTACCTGCTGTATCTGGCGTGGAAGGCTTTCGCCGGCCGCCACACCGCAAGCTCGCATCGAGAAGGCGGGCCGGTCGCATCACGCGGAATTTACCGGCGGGCGGTGCTGATGAACGTTACCAACCCCAAGGTGGCGATCTTCTTTCTCGCGTTCCTGCCGCAGTTCACCCATCCGGAGCGTGGCCAAGTGGCCGTCCAGATGCTCACGCTGGGGGGGCATCTTCATGGTTTGCGCGCTAGTCTGCTTCGCGGCCATCGCGGTTGCGGCCGCACCGGTCGGAGCTTGGCTACGCAAATCAGCGGGCCGTGAGGCCAATTTGAGCGTCGCCGCGGCACTGATCTTCGTGGCTCTCGCGGCAAAGCTGGTGGTCGGGTAATTTGTGGTTCGATCAAGGCGGTTAGCGACGGAGCAGCGCACGTGCGGGCGTTTGCAGGGGTTGATGGACGTCGGCTTGCGACAACGGTTCACGCCGCGCTGGCGACATGGAGGAGCTCCATCTGTTGGTCGAAGTGGGGCGCAACGAACCAACTTCTCCATGTTTTGAGCCGTCTGCACGAGTATGGTGTTGATGGCGTAGCTAAGACAGCGCTTGTTATGATGATAGCACCCAGCCCATTCGAAAAGGGGGATTGCCAACCACACGGACTCTTCGAACTCTACGTGACGTTACTTGTTTTATCAGCACCCAGCCCGTCGAGCTGCTGCTTCATCTTACCCAGCGCACCTACCATTAGGTCTCGCTCTTCGAACGACAGCTTGGCCGTCGCCGTACGACTGAGGGCTGCACGCTCCTTCAACAGTAGGGCACATGCACGTTCACCCTCTTCGGTCAGACTTAATCGATGTGACCGCCAGTCGGATTCATGTGCGGTGCTAGTAAGCAGACCAGCGGCCTTCAACTCCTTGATCGTGCGTGCGATCTGCGCCTTGTCGCGCCCTGTCCAGCTGGCCAACTCCTGCTGGGAGCTGCCGGGACGCCGATAGAGGATTGCGAGCAATCGTCCCTGAAAGGGCGCCAGCCCCAATGCTCGGATAGCCCCAAGCTCCTGAAGACGCGTTTGAAAGGCGGCGGAGACTTCCCCGAGTAGGCTGACCAGATCATCCATACGGGTGTCGTAACACATCAGTTGACAGCATCAAGCGACAATCATAGGTTGATGCTGTCAACTGATGGATTCGCACATGCCTCATCCTTATCGCATCACCGTCCAGAGCCTTGCGACTGACCCTCCGGCCAACCACGCCGAGGCACTCAGCTTCGACGTGACCAATCATGACGAGCTGTTTCAACTGGTCGAGAAGGTTCGCGATCGTGGAGCCGTGCCGAAAGAAGAAGCGGCCGAGTTCACCATCGGCCTGAAGCTGTTCAGCGAGGTCATGCTGCGCCACCGCCGCGAGCCGCTATTTTCCGAGCTGTTCCCGCACTTCGGAACATTCATGAAGCAGCTGAAAGACGGCGCCAAAAAGGAAGCGGCGCAGGAATGATCGGCCATGCTTCAACTGCGGGCCGCACTGGGCAGCTTACTGCCCTGCTCGCGACATCGATGCTGGGGGCTTGCACCGTTGGGCCGGATTTCTCCCGTCCGGCAGTGACACCGCCGCCTGCTGCGACCTCCACGGCCATCAACGGCGACCTTGCCGCAACCAGGCCCATCGCAGCGGATTGGTGGAAGGCATTTGGCGATCCGGTCCTCGACGTCATCGAACGACAGGTGCTGGCGGGAAACCTCGACATCCAGGAGGCGGCTACCCGCGTGCAGCGCAGCCGCGCCGCGTTGCGCATTGCTGGCGCCGACCTCGGTCCACGTGCAGGAGCGGCAGCGTCCTACATGCGGCAACGGGCAAGCCCAAAGGGTATCCTCGGTCTGACCGGAGCGGAAGCTCCCGCACCCGATGCGGCCGGTGGCTCAGACCCGTTCGGCGCGACGACACTGCCGGGGAGCAACGGCTCGCCTGCTTACGACCTCTTCCAGGTCGGCGTGGATGCATCATGGGAGATCGACCTTTGGGGCAAGAACCGCCGTAACCGTGAAGCTGCGCGTGCCGACGCTCAGGCCTCTTTCTACGACCAGCAGGCGCTCCGGGTGTCACTGAGCGCTGAAGTCGCGCGCGTCTATGCGACCCTGCGCGGTGCGGAAGCCCGGCTCGATGTCATGAAGCGCAACCGGGACACGGTGGCCCGTGGGCTGGAGATCGCGCGGCAGCGTCAACAGCAGGGCGCCGCCAGCCAGTATGATGCGGCGACCGCAGCGGCCCAGCTTTCCGCTATCGAGGCGAGCATTCCCGGCACTGTTCGCGAGGCAGCCGCGGCGCGCAACGCCCTCGCTCTGCTCTGCGGGCAGGAGCCGCATGCGCTCGATACCATTCTTGCATCGACCGCTGCCGAACTCGTCACCGTGCCGGCGGATCTCGCAGGCGGCCTATCTACCGATCTGGCGCGTGCACGTCCCGATATCTTGGCAGCCGAGGCGACGCTGCATGCTGCTACGGCGCGTATTGGCGTCGCCAAGGCAAACTTCTATCCGAGCCTGACCCTGGCCGGAAGCTTTGGTACGCAGGCGCTCGACCTGTCCGATCTCGCCGGCTGGAGCGCGAGACAATTCATCGTCGGGCCGAGCCTGCACCTGCCGATCTTTGAGAACGGGCGCCTCAAGGGGCAGCTTCAGCTTGTTGAGGCTGACCAGCAGGCTGCGGCGATCCGCTATCGTGCCACCGTCCTGCGCGCCTGGCACGAGGTCGACGATGCCTTGGAAACTATGCGTGCCGAACGCGCCCGCTACGCGGCCGCCCAGCAGGGCGTCGAGCAAAGCCGCATCGCCGTCCGTGTCGCCGAGCGGCGCTATCGCAGCGGCGCTACCGGTTACAACGATGTGCTGATCGCCGAACGCGCCGAGTTGGAGCGTGAAGTCGAATGGGCAGATGCCCGGGCGGCTCATGCGGTAGCGGTGACCAGCCTCTACAAGGCGCTTGGCGGTGGCTGGGTGCCGCCCACCGCAGCGGCCAGGATGTCCTCGTGACTACCATCACGCACGCACCACCATCGCTTGATGGGCCGCCTGTCGGTGCTCCGCCGCCCGTGCCGTTTGATTTTAAGCTGGCCACCGGGCTGACGGGCGTCCTCATCGCGGCAATGATGTCCGGCCTCAACAACAGGGTCGGGGCTCTTGGCCTTGCGGATGTGCAAGGTGCTCTTGGTCTTGGCGCCGATGCAGGCCACCTGCTCGGGACCGTGTATACCGCGGCCGAACTCGCAGCGATGCCGATCGCTGCCTGGTTCGGGGTCACCTTCTCCTTTCGCCGTTTTCACCTTGGCTTGGTAGCTGGATTCCTGGCTATCGGCATGCTGCTCCCGCTCGCGCCGAATTACGGGTGGCTGCTGGCGCTGCGCGCACTGCAAGGCTTGCTGGGCGGGGCGATGATCCCGCTTTTGATGACTGCAGCCCTGCGCTTCTTGCCCGCTTCCATCAAGCTACACGGGCTGGGCCTATACTCGCTGACAGCAACCTTCGCGCCGAATCTCGCCACTTGGCTTGCGTCCGCCTGGGTAGATGATCTCGGCGATTGGCGTCTGGTCTATTGGCAGATCATCCCTGCCGGCCTGCTCGCCCTTTGGGCGGTCTGGTGGGGTGTGCCGCAGGACCCGGTGCGCACCGAGCGCTTTCGCGAAATCGACTGGCTCGGGCTCGCGACGGGACCTCTGGGGCTGGCGCTGTTGGCGCTCGGCCTGCTGGAAGGCGAGCGCCTGAACTGGTTACATTCGCCTGCCATCACCGCCGCCCTCATCAGCGGTGCCGCCCTGTTTGCAGCCTTCCTTGTCAGCGAGTGGTTTCACCACCTGCCCTTCATCAAGCTGCAGTTGCTGGAGCGGCGCAATTTCTGGCTCGCCTTCATCGTGTTCATGGGCATTCTCATCGTGCTCCTGGCAAGCTCCGCGCTCCCGGCGGACCAGCTCGTCCATGTTCAGGGCTTCCGTCCCCGCGAGATCGCGCCGATCGGCTTGATCGTCAGCTTGCCCCAGCTCGTGCTGGCGCCGATCATCTCGGCACTTCTATACAAGAAGTGGCTGGACGCCCGCCATCTGATGGCGCTCGGCCTGTTCATCGTCGCCGTGGGCTGCTTTCTCGGCAGCTACGTGACCAGCGAATGGATGGTGGAGCAGTTCTGGACCGTCCAGGTCTGCCAGACCATCGGGCAGCCGTTGGTGGTCATCCCGCTCCTCTTTCTTATCACAGGAGTGGCAGCACCGATGGAAGGACCGTTCGTGTCCGGCCTCGTCAACATGCTCCGCTCGATCGCCACGATCCTGGGCAGCGTCATCATCCAGCAGGGCCTGATCGACCGAGGTGCAGCGCACATGCGTGGCATGGTCGACCGTGCCGGTCGGCTCGGCGGTCTGGGCGACGCACATAGCTTGCTCGAACGCTTCGAGGTGCAGGCGACCACCTTGGCGATCGCCGATCTCTACCGCCTCATGGCGGTGATCGCCGTGGTGCTGATCGTGCCAACCCTTTGTCTTCAATATCTGCCGGCGCCTTCGCTGCCCCGGCAAACCAAGGACTGATTACGATGAAGATGCCGAAGAGCGCCCGCGTTGCAGCCGGCGGGCTCATTGCAATAGCCGCGCTGGGCGGAGCTTGGGCGCTCGCGCACGACGAGGGCACTGCCGCAAGCCAGAGCACGGACGATGCGTATGTCCACGCCGACTTCAGCACCGTCTCGCCTAAAGTCGCTGGACTGATCGACCGTGTGCTCGTCGAGGACAACCAGCAGGTCCGCAAAGGGCAGCTCCTCGCGGTCATTGACGATCGCGACTTTCGCGTGGCGGTCGCGTCCGCAGAGGCTGAGTTACGCGCCGCAGAAGCCAATGTGCACGGCATTCAGGCCACGATCGCGCGGCAGGGAAGCGTAATCGGTCAGAGCGCTGCGGCGATCGATGCAGACGAGGCGGCGATCGCCTTGTCGCAGGCCAACGCTCGGCGCTACGCTGATCTTGCGAAGGACGGCTCGGCGAGCCTTCAGGAGCAGCAGGAAACGGCCTCCCGGCTGCAAGCCGATCAGGCGGCCCGCCGACGCGATGCGGCCGCGCACGCTGCCGCGCAAGCGCAGGTTCCAATCTTCCAATCCGATCTGGCCAACGCACAGGCGGCGGTAGCCAAGGCTCGGGCGGCGCTCGATGCCGCGCGCCTCAACCTCAGCTACACGCAAATCCGCGCTCCCGTGGATGGCGTCGTCGGTCGGCGGACGCTGCGCGTCGGCAATTTCGTGCCTGTCGGCGCACCGCTTCTCGCGGTTGTCCCGCTGCGAGAAGCCTACGTTGAGGCCCGCTTCCGCGAAACCCAGCTCGAACGCATCCACCCCGGCCAGCCTGCGGTGGTGCGCTTCGACACGCTGCCGGGGCTCGAATTGAAGGGTCAGGTCGAAAGCATTGCGCCCGCGACCGGAGTCTCCTTCGCCGAAGTGGCGCCGCAGAACGCCACGGGCAACTTCACCAAGATCACTCAGCGCTTGGCTGTCCGCATCGTATTCGACGAGGGCCAGCCCGAAGCTCGTCGATTGCGGGTCGGTATGTCGGCAATCCCAACAATCACTACCAATTAGGATCAGCGAGATCGGCCTCTCGCCGATAATTGAATGGATCGGGTCGCCGCACCTGCGCTGCTAAATCTGGCACCCGGAAAGCGGTCAGGCAGAAATCTACCCACAAGCAGTCATATCCCTACGGGGCGTGCCACGCCTGACCGCCGCATCTCGCGATAAACAGTCGACCGTCCGATCCCCAGCTGCCGAGCCGCTTCGGCAGGAGATACGTTCGCCTCAACCAATTTGAGAGCCGCGCTGACCTTGTCTTGGGCCAATGGTTGCCGCCCGGGGAACTTCCCCTTGGCGCGCGCCGCGGCGATGCCATCCTTGGTGCGTTCGGAGATCAGCCTCCGCTCGAAGTGGGCGATGGCGCCGAACACGTGGAAGACAAGCTCGCCGGCGGCGGAGGTGGTATCGATCTTCTCCTCCAGGCTGAGCAGTTCAATGCCACGCTCCTTGAGCATTTTCACAGTGGAGAGCAGCTCGCCCAGCGAGCGGCCGAGCCGGTCGAGGCGGACGACGGCCAATGTATCGCCGTCGCGCGCGAAGGCGATCAGTTCGGCTAGGCCGGGCCGCTCCATGCTCTTGCCGGAGATGACGTCAGTGAAGGTTCGGATCGCACCGGCTTTGTTCAGTCGCATCTCCTGCCCCGCGACGTCCTGATCACCGGTACTGACGCGGGCATAGCCCAGAATGTCAGGCATGATGGTAGTCCCTCAAACGTCCGTTCTGTGGACAGTCAGCCGAGCGGCATGGCGAAGTGGCTCAACCCGTCCAACAACTATGTCCCTTTACTCGCGACCGTCTACAACCTCAACATACCTTTTCTGGACGGTTGGACGAACTGATGCGCAAACATACGCTGCTGACCGACCTTGAACGCGAGCAGCTGATTGGCATTCCCAGCAACGACGATGAGCTCGCCCGGCTCTACACGCTCGATCGCGCTGACCTCGACATGATCCGCTTGCGACGACATCCCCGCAATCGGCTCGGGGTCGCACTGCAACTCGCCGTCATGCGTTATCCGGGCACCTCGCTCGCACAACATCTTCAGCAAGGCGGAGGTATACCGCGCGAACTCGTGGCCTACCTTGCCGCTCAGCTGAACCTTTCTCCCGGTTCACTTGCGGACTACGCCACGCGCGAGCAGACGATGACCGATCACGCCCGCCAGCTTGCCGCTGCGCTCAATCTGCGCGGCCCAATCCGATCTGACGTGCCGTTTCTGATCGAGGCGGCAACCCAGGCAGCCTGGTCAACCGACAACGGCATGGTGATCGCACGTGGGATTGTAGGTGCCCTGCGAAAGGCTAGCATCCTACTGCCGGCGGTCTCGACGATCGAGCGCGCCGGCATCGCCGGCAGAGCGCGTGCCCGGAAGCGCGCTGCCGCCGAGATGACGCAGAGCCTCGGCGGCGAGCAGCTGGCGGCGCTCGACGCGCTGCTCGAAGTGGATGAGGTGACCGGCATGGTTGTGCTCACTTGGCTGAAAACCATCCCGATCGTCGCGAAGCCAGATAATCTGCGGGGCGTCCTGGATCGGCTGCGCGCCGTGCGTGCCCTGAAGCTGCCGTCCGCCATTGGCGATTCTGTTCATCCGGATCGCCGGCGCAGGTTCGTCCGAGAGGGGCGGGCCTCGCCCGCCTATATGATCGAGCGCTATGCGCAGGATCGTCGCCACGCGATACTGGCGGCTGCCATCCACGACCTAGAGGGTCGGCTGATCGATGCCGCGCTCGGCATGGCCGACAAGCTTATTGGGGGTCTCTTCCGTCGTGCCAGGAACAGGCAGGAGCGGCGTTACGCAAGCACGCCGGCCCAGGTGGGCCGCCTTATGCGTCTGTTCCGGGGCACCATCGACGCACTCGCCGATGCCGTGGAGGAAGGAAGCGACCCCATTGATGCAATCGACGAGGCGGTGGGCTGGGCCACGCTTGTGCGTGCGCGACCCGACGTGTCGCGCATCGCGGACACTGCCGTTGAGGATCCGCTGGTCGCCGCAGGCGACCAGTATGCGACCCTGCGCAAGTTCGCGCCGCTACTGATCGAAGCGCTGGAGTTCCGGTCATTGCAAGGCAGCGCGCGCACCGTGAAGGCGCTGGATCTGCTCCGCGATCTCAACCGCTCGGGCAAGCGCGACGTACCGGGGAACGCGCCCATGCCGTTCCGTAAAGAATGGCGGAAGCTCGTCGTGGCACCTGACGGCAAGATCAACCGCCGCCTTTACGAGACCGCAACTCTGGCACACGTCCGCAACAAGCTCAGAAGCGGCGACGTATGGGTGGATCGCTCGTCCTCGTACCGGCGCTTTGACAGCTATCTGATCCCGGCGGCTGCCGCCACGCCGATTGCAAAGGGGTTGGGCCTACCGGACTCGGCTGACGAGTGGCTGAACAGCCGCGAGTCCTTGCTGGACGAACGGCTCAAGAGCTTCGAGCGGCGGCTCCGCAAAGGGCAGCTGGAAGGCGTGGCGATGGTTGGTGATCGGCTCAGAATTACGCCGATCTCGAACACTACCCCGCCCGACGCCAAGGCGCTGGCCGAACGCCTCTACGGGCTGCTGCCGCGCATCCGCGTGACCGAACTGTTGCACGAGGTCGCACGCGACACCGGCTTCCTGTCTGCCTTCACCAACCTGCGCACCGGACGCACTAGTGACAACGAGAGTGCGCTCCTCGCCGCCATCCTAGCGGACGCCACCAACCTTGGGCTATCGCGCATGTCAGCAGCCAGCGAGGGCGTCACGCGCGACCAGCTAGTCTGGGCCAAGGACGCTTATATCCGCGACGACTGCTACTCGGCCGCCTTGGCGCATCTGATTAACGCTCATCACGTTCTGCCATTCTCCCAGGTTTGGGGGCACGGCACCACGTCGAGTTCGGACGGGCAGTTCTTCCGCGGCCGGAAGCGAGGAGCGTCTGGTGGCGACATCAACGCCCGCTACGGTGTCGATCCAGGGTTCAGCTTTTACACCCATGTCTCCGATCAGCACGGCCCCTTCCATGCGAAGGTGATCTCGGCGGCTACCCACGAGGCGCCATACGTACTCGACGGGCTCCTGCACCACGGCAGCATCCTGAGGATCGACGAGCATTTCACCGACACCGGCGGGGCTACCGACCACGTGTTTGCGCTCTGCTCGATGCTGGGCTTTCGATTCTGCCCACGCCTGCGCGACTTTCCCGACCGGCGGCTCGTGTCGGTCGCCCCGCCGGGCACCTATTCAACGCTTGCTCCGCTCCTAGGCAAGCGCCTCCGTATCGACGTTGTGCGCGAGCATTGGGATGAAATCGTTCGCCTCGTCGCCTCAACCAGCAGCGGGCATGTTCTCCCCTCCGCCATGCTCAGGAAGCTTGCCGCCTACGAGCGCCAGAACCAAGTCGATTTGGCGCTCCAGGAGATCGGAAAGGTCGAGCGCACGCTGTTCATGCTGGACTGGCTCGAGAATCCCGCGCTGAGGCGCCGCTGCCATGCCGGGCTCAACAAGAGCGAGCAGCGCCACTCTCTCACCCAAGCGATCTACACCTTCCATCAAGGCCGCGTCGTCGATCGTACACAGGAGGCGCAGCAGTATCGTGCCTCAGGTCTGAACCTCGTGATCGCCGCCATCGTTTACTGGAACACGGTCTACCTTTCAGATGCGGTGCAACACCTGAAGGAGAGCGGTGAGGAGATGCCCGAGCAGCTGCTTGCCCACAGCTCTCCGGTCGGATGGGAGCATATAGCGTTCTCGGGAGACTTCCTGTGGGACCGTGCAGCCCGGCGTGCCGACCACAAGCCGCTCAACCTCTCACCTGACAGGGCCGCTTAGCGTTGTTTAGCGGGAAACCCACGCTCTGCCCTCTATATGGTCGAGCCCACGGCCTGCTCGCCTGCGGCGGGATGGGAGAAGGGTCAGGTCGAGAACCAGGTGCAGACGATCCGGGGTCGCTTCTTCCAGCCCCGGTTGCGGTTCGCCAGTCTCGAAGAGCTCAATGGCTGGCTGGAGGCCGAGTGTCGGCGCTGGGCGGAACGGCAGCCCCATCCTGAACAGGGCGAGCTGACCGTGGCGCAGGTGCTGGAGATAGAACGATCTGCGCTGCAGCCGATGCTGGGACCGTTCGACGGCTTCAATGAGAGTGAGCATGCCGTGACCGGCACCTGCCTGATCAGCTTCGACCGCAACCGCTACTCGGTGCTCTCGACGGTGGCACGACGCACGGTGCAGGTCCGCGCCTATGCCGACCGCATCGTCGTTCGCTGCGGCGAAGAGGTTGTCGCTGAACATCCTCGCTACTTTGGGCGCAACCGCACGATCTATGATCCCTGGCATTATCTGCCGGTGCTGGCCCGCAAGCCTGGCGCGTTGCGGAACGGTGCCCCTTTCCAGGACTGGGATCTGCCACCGGCGCTTGCCCGCCTGCGCCGCAAGCTGGGTAATGGCGACGATGCCGATCGCCGGTTCGTCCGTGTACTGTCGGCCGTACTGACCGATGGCCTGGAGCCTGTCGAAGCCGCTGTGCGTGAGGCACTGGCGACGGGCACGGCAAGCGACGACCTGATCCTCAACATCCTGGCACGACGCCGGGAACCGCCGCGTCCGCTGACGATCATCACCTCCGAGGATAGCGCCTTGCGCCATCCCCCGATCGCCGACTGTGCCCGTTACGACCAGCTGAGGACCTTCGATGCAGCGGCATGACATGATCGAGGCCATGCGCGGGCTTGGACTCAAGGGCATGGCGGGCGCGTTCGACGATGCCGTCACCACCGGCCTTCAGCGCCAGCGCACCACCATGGAGATACTGACCGATCTCCTGCGAGCGGAGGCGACGCATCGTCATGCCGCGTCGATCCGATACCGGATGGCCGCTGCCAGGCTGCCAGTCGTGAAGGACATCGACGCCTTCCGGTTCGAGGGTACCCCGATCAACGAGGGGCTGGTGCGTTCATTGCACAGCGGCGCGTTCCTGCCCGCACGGCGCAATATCGTCCTGGTCGGCGGAACAGGCACCGGCAAGACCCATCTGGCCATCGCCATCACCGCCAACGTTGTGCGCTCCGGTGCCCGAGGTCGCTACTTCAACACGGTCGATCTGGTGACCCGCCTCGAAGAGGAGGCCAGGATCGGCAAGAGTGGCGCTCTCGCCGCCCAGCTATCCCGTCTCGATCTGATCGTGCTCGATGAACTGGGCTATCTGCCGTTCGCCCGATCAGGCGGCCAGCTGCTGTTCCACCTGATCAGCAAACTCTATGAGCAGACCAGCGTCATCATCACCACCAACCTCGCCTTTGGCGAGTGGCCCACCGTGTTCGGCGATCCCAAGATGACCACCGCGCTCCTCGACCGCGTCACCCATCATTGCGACATCGTCGAGACCGGCAATGACAGCTGGCGCTTCAAAAACCGCAGCTGATCCGCCCCAGCAGCGATCAATTAGAAGATGTTTTGCGCTGCGCGCGCCTCCGGTCGGGCTACGCCCTCCCTACGCCGCGCGCAGCGCAAGGAAGCCCGTCACATCAACGTTCCGCCATCCTGACAGGGGGTCCCTTTTGCGCGCCGATAAGGGGTCCCGTTTGCACGCCGATTGACACACTGACGTCGAGAGTGACATCTCTAACCAGCGGACGGGTGACATTTGAACGTTGCTGCTACAATCCGTGTTCCTGCAACATAGAGAAGACACTAATTCTGCTAGATAGAGATGTCATCAGTTGATGCAGCAGGGGCAGCGTGGAGCCTGCCGACCTTGCGCAGCGCTGCCCCTGCTGATGCACAGGTCCAGCGGCGAGGCGCCCCGGACCCGCTGCGTCAGCGGTGGGCCCCCTCAGACACTTCAAGCATGCGCTGCGCCGCTTCGATCGGAGTGAGCCGCCGAAGTGGGGGGCGGCCACGCTTGCGCTTCATGGGAGCCTCAGCATGCACGTCAGGGGCCGGGAACAGGTGAACGGGCTGATCACGGCGCCGCGGTTCGTTGTTGTTCCTCTTCCTCGCGGGTAGCTGCTCCTGCATCAGCTTCGCCATCATTAGCGCGGTATCGAGATGCTTGTTTTCGACGATTGCCGCCTGGTTGACCTGCCGGATCTTGTCGAACATCCGGTAGGGAAGGGCATGCTCACCATGGCGGATCTCAAGCGTGCCGTCAGGAAACTCGCAAACCTCGACCCGCTTGCCCGCGAGCGGCCGGCTGATCGGTGTCGGCTCGAGGATAAACATCGCCTTGTTGTAGTGCAGCGTCAGCGCCGAGGTGACCGAACGCCATTCTCGCCAGACCATCTGGGCCCTGAGATCGTCGTGCGCGGCGAGGGGGCGGTGCAGATCGCGAGGATCGAAGGCCGCCTTGGCAAAGCGTTGATTGTGACGTGACATGTAGCCAGGCAAGAAGGCATTAGCCTCAGCAATCGTCGAGATGCCTTCTAGCCGCATCGCCTTGACCAGACGGTCCTGCAGCGTGGCATTCGCGCGCTCGACGCGGCCCTTCGCCTGCGGCGAGTTGGCGCAGATGATCTCGATATTGAGCGCCTCTAGCGCGCGCCCAAAGTGCGTCATGCCGTCACCCTTGGCTGAGGCGTTGTTGTTGGGGTCCGGTGAGAGGATGGTCGAAAACGTACGCTAAGGGTTCAGAGAGATTGCAGGGTGTGGAGCAGTTGGTGTGAGGCCCGTTTGATCGCGCCATCGTAGCAGCCGAACGCGAACACGATCGCTTTCTCCTGTCGTTGGATCATATCTGGATGCCGTTCCAAGGCCCGATCCACTGCGGCGAGGACCTCGTCGGCACCTGATGCGACCTCTCCCAGATGCCAACCCGCGTACCTTGGATCGTCCTGCCAGTTAGCGCCATGCGCATTCACGAAAGCGACCGGCCGCGGCTTAGCGAGGAATTCGTGAAGCTGGCTCGACATGTCGCCCAGATAGATGTCGGCGGCCCGCGCGTAGGTCATGTCGAACAGCCTGGGAGAATCCAGATCGACCGCGATGTGCCCTGGCACGGCAAGTTCTAGCCACCGCGTTCGCGGGCCCAGATGGAGGTTCTCGAATGTGCGTACATGAGGAGCGAAGACCAGGTTGTACCGCTCCTGTTCGCGGAAACGGGCGATGACATCGCGAGCGATGCCGATCGATGATAGCGCGGGATCGAAATGGGGGTTGTAGAAGACGGTCGGGCGATCGTTGTCGAACAATCGCGGTCTGGCGGGCAAAGCCTGCAGGTAATCCATCTTTACATAGCTGACGGCCGAAAGCTTCTTATGGCCGAGGCCTTGCGCGACGGCCCGCTCGATGTCTTTCTGTCCGGGGACAAAAATGGCATCGAAGGCCCTCAGCTTCGCTTCGGAAGATGGCGCACGGTCGCCGGCACCGTGGCGGAAATGGACCAGCGGACGCCTCCATCCGAGCCATCGCAAGGCCGCAGAGGTACGCTCTGGAACGATGATGGCCTGGGACTTGCGGGCCATCCATCGGATCCGTGCAAGCAAGGGGCCCTTCGCCGCCGAACGGATGCCCGTTACTCTCGCTGCAATCCTGCCTGCCCAAGGCCACGCGATCTGCGTAATGATCATCGCACTGGCTCGCATCGCCGCAGCCACCGCGCGCAAGGCGGCGGCGGTACGGTCATCGGCGCAGATGCAGCAGACCGTGATATCCGGATGACACAGGCTGAGTTCAGCGGCGACTGGCGCGAGATGCAGGACCTGATGCTCCCCTCCGATGAATACGAAGGTGAGATTATTCAAATTCGTCATGGCTTAATCAATGAACACGTTTTTCGAGCGAGAAGCTTCTGTCCGTCCGCCCTGATTTCGCCGTTCGGGGTGACATGCCGGTAGAGCGTCTGGCGGGTGATGCCCAGTTCGGCGCATAATTCGGCGACTTTCGTCTCTGGCTTTCCCATTGCCGCCTGGGCGAGGCGCAGCTTGGCGGGTGTCATCTTGAACGGGCGCCCCCCGTGTCGCCCGCGTGCCCGGGCGGAGGCGAGACCGGCGCGGGTGCGTTCGACGATCAGTTCGCGCTCGAACTCGGCAAGGCCTGCGAAGATTGCAAATATCAGCCGGCCATTGGCGGTGGTGGTGTCGATCGACGCACCTTCGCCTGCCAGCACCTTGAGGCCGATGCCGCGCTTCGTCAGATCGCCGACCGTGTTGACGAGGTGGCGCAGATCGCGGCCGAGCCGGTCGAGCTTCCAGATCACGAGCGTGTCGTCGTGGCGCAGCGCCTTCAGGCAGGCGTCCAGCCCCGGTCGCTTGTCGAACCGCCCCGAGGCGCTGTCTTCATAGATATGATCGGGATCGACGCCGGCCGCCACCAGCGCGTCGTGCTGAAGGTCGTGGACCTGGCTGCCGTCCGCCTTGGACACCCGCGCGTAGCCAATCTGAGTTGTCACATATACGTCCGTCTGCGTGACGGAGCGGCATTGCCCGTCGATCGATCGCTATAATGTCACATAACCCGTCTTGTGGTCTACGCTCCGTGAACAGGGTCGCTTTCCTGTTGCGTGACGAACATAGAAGCCGATGCCGTCCAGAACCATATTGTCCCCCGCCCAGCGCAGCGCGATCTTCGATCCGCCACCCGATCAGGCAACGATCGAACGGCTCTACACCCTCGGTCCCGATGACCTCGGACAGATCGCGCGTCGCCGGCGCGGGGCGAACCGGCTCGGATATGCGGTGCAGCTCTGCTACCTGCGCCACCCGGGACGAAGCCTGCTGCCGAGTGAAGCGGTGCCTGCCGCCATGCTGGCGCTGCTCGCCGACCAGATCGGTTGCCGTATCGAGGACTTCGCCGACTATTCTGCGCGCGCGACGACGCTGCGCGAGCATCGCGCCGAGGTTGAAGCGTATCTCGGTCTGCGTGCCTTCGACCGAGCAGAAGTGCGATCGATGCTGGCGCTGGGATCGGAGATCGCCACCTCGACCGATCGTGGCGATGCAATCGTCGCTGGCATGGTCGATCGCCTGCGGCTCAACCGGATCGTGTTGCCCGCGGCATCGACGCTGGAACGGCTCGCCCTCATCGTGCGGGCGCAGGCACGCAAGGCCGCGCATGCTGGACTGATCCGCGACTGCCCGGCTGATCAGGAAGCAGCGCTCGAACGCCTGATCGCATCGGACGACAATGGTCGCACCCGGCTTGGATGGATACGCGAATGGCCGGAATCACCATCGGCGTCGAACCTGAAAGGCATCGTCGAGCGTCTCGACACGGTGCGCGGCATCGGGATCCCAGCCGATCGGGCGCGGCGCATCCATGCCGCTCGCTATGCCGTTATCGCACGGACCGCTGGCATCGTCACCGCGCAGCATCTGCGCCGTCTCGAACGTCCGCGCCGGCTCGCCATGCTCGTTGCGGCTATGATCGAGATGGAAGCGGCGCTGACCGACGCGGCACTGGTCATGGTCGAGAAAATGGTGGGCGCGCTGTTCCGCCGCGCCGATCGCACCCGCTCCGACCGGTTGCTCGGGCAGGCGCGGCTGCTGAAGGACACCGCCCGCTTCCATGCTCGGCTCGGTCGCCTGCTGGTCGATGCCCGCGCTACCGGGCGCGATGCGATCCGCCGCATCGAGGACCAGGTGGGCTGGGACCAACTCGAACGCAGCATCCGCTTCGCCGAGGATCTCACCCGGTCGGCCGACGACGGCTTGGCGGAAGTGATCGAGCGCTATCCCGCCGTGCGGCGGTTCGCCCCAACATTCCTCGCCGCCTTCACCTTCCGCACCGCGCGGTCGGGTGATCCGCTGCTCAGCGCGATCGAGGCTCTGCGGGCGATGTACCGCGACGGCCGCTCGGTCCTATCGAAGCGGGTGCCGACCAGCTTCATCAAGCCGCGCTGGCGCAAGGTCGTGGAGCCGTCCCAAGGGATGATCGATCGCCGCGCCTACGAGATCGCCGTGATCGTCCATCTGCGCGAACGGCTCGGTTCGGGCAGCATCTGGGTGGACGGCAGCCGCGCCTATCGCACGCTCGACGATTACCTGTTGCCGGTGCCCGCGTTCGAAACGATGCGCGCCGATGGCAATCTGCGCTTGGCCGTGTCGTCTGGTTTCGCCGAATGGTATGAGGATCGTCGCACCCTGCTGAACCAGCGTATGATCGAGGTGGAACGGGCAGCCGCGACCGGCGAGCTGGTCGACGTGACGATTGAGCGCGGGCAGTTGGTGATTTCGCCGATCCGGCGAACGCCATCCGACGACGTCGAGGCACTGAAGGCCCGGCTCTACGCGATGCTGCCGCGTGTCCGGGTCACCGACCTGCTGGTGGAGGTCGCCACATGGTCGGGCTTCGCCGACCGTTTCGTCCATGCTCGCAGCGGCGAGCCGGCCTCCGACCAGTCCGCGCTGATGGGTGCGATCCTCGCCGATGCGACCAACCTGGGCCTCGGGCGCATGGCAGAAAGCTCGCGTGGGCTGACGCTGTCCCGCCTGCGCTGGACGGCGGAATGGCATGTGCGCGACGAAACCTATCTGTCGGCGCTAGCGGCGATCGTCGATTGCCACACCGCGCATCCGCTCGCCCAGGTCTGGGGACCGGGCGACACATCGTCGTCGGACGGGCAGTTCTTCCGTGCCGGCGGTCAGGGCGAGGCGCGCGCCGATCGCAACGCCCGCTATGGCACTGATCCCGGCGTGCTGTTCTACACCCATGTCACCGACCATTATATCGGTGACTTATAAGTTTCTGATATAGTTGATAAAAATAGGCTATTTTTGACCTGTGCAGGAACTGTGTAGAACTTTTTGCGGTTTGCCTCGAATGTCGTGAACCGGCGCGAAGCGGGATGCAGCGATGCACGCCCAGGCGGTGTTCGGGCTGAGTGAGCGGCGGGCGTGCGATCTTGTCGGCGTCAGCCGCCGTGTGGCGCGCTATCGTTCGACCCGGCCGATGATGCGCCTTTGCGCGTCAGGCTGCGTGAGCTGGCCGCTGAGCGCCGCCGGTTCGGCTATCGGCGTCTGGGATATCTGCTGGCACGTGAAGGCATCACGCCCAACCACAAGAAGTTGCTGCGCATCTAGCCCGGTGGCAGCGAGAACCGGCACATCTTCGCCACCGTCTCACGGTTCAGCCCAAACACCCGGGCTGCCTCACGCCGGCTGTTGCCCTCGATAAACACGAAACGCCGAACGGCGGCATACACTTCCACAGCAAACATCCCCGGCCGCCCCCAAAAGGAGCAACCTACCCACTGGCCTGCATTTACGCCGCCACGCTCAGCACAACACCGGCGTTCCAGTGGCTGGTTTTGTATCCCTCCGGCGGAGGCCGTCTTGCATGGTTCGCGAGGGTGGGTGAGATCGTCCTGGTGCAAGTAATGTTATTTGCACCAGTATTAGCGACGGTTCGATGTGATGACGCAGGTGACGGTGATAACGGGTGTCGAGCGTCGCCGCACCTGGACGGACGATCAGAAGCTGGAGTTAATCGAGGCGACCCTGGAGCCGGGTGCGAACGTGTCGGAGATTGCGCGGGCGGCGGATATCGCGCCGGCCCAGCTCTATCGCTGGCGCAAGGAGCTGCTCGACCCCGATCCGGAACCGGAGAGCGGCTTCGCGCCTGTCATGATCGAAGATACGCCGGAACGGTCGCACCGCGATTCAACCGGCATGGGCTCGGCCGCGATCGAGATCGAGCTCGCGGGCACCGTTGTACGGATTGCCGCGGACGCGCCACCGGCGCTGGTGACCGCGGTATTGCAGGGGCTAAGGGTGTGATCCCGATCCCTGGGCAAGCTCGGATCTGGCTCGCGATGGGCCATACGGATATGCGGCGGGGCATGCTGGGCCTCGCCAGGCAGGTGCAGCACGGCCTCCATCAGGACGTTTTCGCGGGCGATCTTTTCATCTTCCGAGGTCGCAACGGATCGCTGTGCAAGATCCTTTGGCACGACGGCATCGGCATGTCGCTCTACGCCAAGCGTCTGGAGCGCGGGCGGTTTATCTGGCCCTCGGCGAAGGACGGCACCGTGTGCATTTCGGCCTCGGCGATGTCGTGCTTGTTGGAAGGGATTGATTGGCGCAACCCGCAGGCAACATGGCGCCCACGGATGGCCGGATAATTACGCTAACGATATAAAAATGCTTCAAGATTCCGCCAGATTTTGCTATGGATTTGGCCAATGGAGAGCGGCGGTTTCCCTGCTGATTTGAGCCTGCAACAGGCACTTGAACAGCTTGCGGAAGCGCAGGCTGAAGCGGCCCGCGTCAAGGCCATCAACAGCGACCTTGAAGCACGCAACGCGCTCCTCGAACTGCAGAACGCGAAGATGCGCCGCGAGCTTTTCGGCCAGCGGTCCGAACGCAGCCACCGCCTCGTCGACCAACTCGAGATTGCTTTCGAAGATGCGGAGATTTCCGCCAGCGAGGACGAGCAACTCGGCACGGTCGCCGCCCGCACCACGAACGTGCGCGCTTTCGAGCGCAGGCGCTCCACGCCTCGCGCATTCCCCGACCACCTGCCGCGCGAGCGC
>CALMWO010000600.1 GCA_937873805.1 uncultured Hyphomonadaceae bacterium | reverse complement strand
GTCGATCCGGCCTTCTGCAGAAGGCCGGATCGACGCTTTTCGCGAAGCCGATAGCTGTCACCGCGTATGGTGATCACCGTGGAATGGTGGAGCAGCCGATCGAGGATCGCGGTGGCGACGACAGGATCGCCGAACACGCTTCCCCACTCACCCACCGAGCGGTTTGACGTGAGCAGCATCGCGCCTTTCTCGTAGCGTCGCGATACGAGCTGGAAGAACAGGTGCGCTGCGTTGGCCTCGAACGGCAGGTAGCCGAGCTCATCGATGATCAGGAGCTTTGGCCGCGACAGGATTGTCAGCTGTTTGTCCAGCGCGCCGTCAGCATGCGCCTTGGCGAGCATTGCGACCAGCGTCGCGGCCGTGACGAACTGGACGCTGTAGTTCTGCCGGATAGCCTCGCGGCCGAGGGCCACGGCAAGATGAGTTTTGCCCGTGCCAGGCGGCCCCAGGAACAGGACCGCATCGCCATGTGCAATCCAGCGACAGGTCGCCAGATCACGTAGCTGTCCCGGGTCCAGCGACGGCTGCGCCTCGAAGTCGAAGCTGTCGAGCTCTCGAACGAAGGGGAACTGCGCCAGCTTGCTGGACATCGAGATCCGGCGTTCATCGCGCCGCGCGATCTCTCGCGTCACCAGGAACGACAACGCCTCGCGCAACGTCATTTTCGACCGCGCCGCCTCGTCGAGCAGTGTGTCCAGCTGGTCCCGGATCGCTGTCAGCTTGAGCCGGTCGAGTTGAACTAGCAACGTATCCATATCGATGGGCTTCTTCACCAGCCACCCCCGACCAGAGCTTCGTATTCGGCGAGCGGTCGCAGCAACTGCGCTCGTTCCGGCTCGGGCGACTTCGCTGCCCGCACGGCGCCCGACGCGCCCGCCACTCCGACCAGATGCGCCCGGTCGACGATGCGCTGGCGGCGACCCTGGGACAGCGGATGATCAGCGACAATGACGCCGGCATGACGCACGACCACGCGACCACCCAGCACCACGACCTGCACGCTTTCTCCGATCAGCCGCCAGGGCACGGAGTAGCTGTTTGTGTCGAGATCGACGGCGCAGTCGGCCTGAACCTTGCGCACCAGATCCCGCAACTGGCCGAATGGCGCGCGACCGCCCAAGGGCTTCAGCGCGTCCGCCTCCTCACTGAAGCGCTCAGCTGGCGCAATGCCGGTCGTGCCATGGATGCGTTGATCAGCCACCTCACGTGTCCAGTGCTCGAGATGCGCTTCAAACGCCGCCCAGCTGGCGAAGCGCCGTCCCGCAATCGCGTTCCGCTTCACATAGCCAACACCGCGCTCATCCTTACCCTTGGTTCGCGCCCGGTAGGGAGCGCAGGCTCGCGGCTTGAACCCCCAATAGCGGGCGAAGGCGTGCAGCCGCGCGTTGAACCGCACCTCTCGTGTAACAGCGTCATGGTGCTCGACCAGCGCCCTCGCATTGTCGAGCAGCACTTCCTCGGGAACACCGCCGAACGCCAGGAACGCGCCCTCCATGCCGGCGAACCAGTCCGCCTGACGCTCGCGGAGCGAGGCCCGGACATGCACGCGACGCGAGTAGCCCAGCGTCGCCACAAACACGTGGACCCGAACCCGTTCCTCGCCGATCCACACCCGCGCTTCGCCGAAGTCGATCTGCAGCTGACGACCCGGCGCAGTCTCGAACCGTACGGTCGCACGCTTCTGCGCCGCCAACTCCCGGCGCCAGCCCTGCACCCGCAGCTCCACCGATCGCAGGCCGATTACGATCCCGTGCTCGGCTGCAAGCTCCTGGCGAATGACGTCGGCGTTGCCGCCATGCCGGAAAAAGCGCTCGCGCAGCCAATCCTCCAGACCATCGAACGCCGTCCGCCGCTCCGGCTTCCGGAACACAACAGGCCCGCTCTCACGAAGATAGCGCTTCACCGTGTTCCGCGCGCACCCAAACTCCCGCGAAAGACGCTTGGCGCCCCAGCCAAGCTCGTGCAGCCGCTTCATCGCGGCCACCTCCTCGGCATCCAGCATCAACTGCCCCTGCATCGACCTCGCCAATGCAGGACTTTCCCCGACGTCTCTCGTCACTTGAACCTCCTCGCGTCCAATACCCGAGGGGGTCAATTCCTCAGTTCGCTAGGGGGTCAATTTCTCACTTCGCCTGACATCTTGCTCAGGACGGTGGACGAATCTAACAGCCTGTCGAGCGCCCCATGACGAAATCGGCTGCCTTGGACGCCATCGACGCGGCCTGGAATATGGCCCGGTTATCCCCTTGGAGAATTTCCAGCCAGGGGCCGAGGTAGTCCGCATGGCGAACAGTGGGGACGACACCGAGCTCGGCGCAGAGAAAAGCCGAGCAGAGTTCAGCGACGAGTTCCTCACGCGCATAAGCTTGGCTACCATGTCGGCCAGAGAAATCGCGGTTGAGACGCGAAGGGCCGCCTGCCCAATGGCCAGCCTCATGCAAAACGGTCCGGTACCAGTTGATCGGCTCGAAATACGCCTGCTGCGGGGGAACCTGAATGAAGTCGTGGCTTGGCGAGTAGAACGCCATCTCACCGCCGATCCGTATGTCTGCGCCCGTCGCCGCGACAACCGCATCGACATGTGACAACACCTCGGTTCGCCCGGGAAGCGGCGGCGCATCCGCATCAAGTGGAAGCCCGTCGCACTGCTCCACATGGAACACAGTGAAGCGCTTCAGGAAGCCAACGCGGCGGGCATCCTCCCCTGACGCACTCGCCTTCTCCTGCTCGGCTTTCGGAATGAAGGTATCAGCGTAGACAACCATCGTCCCTTTCTCGCCCTTGCGCACATTGCCGCCGAGAGCGAGCGCCTGTTTGAAGGTCAGCCAGCGTTGCGAGGGTCTCCCCTGCTCGATCGCGGCGGACCAGAGCAGAAGAATGTTGATCCCGGAATAGGTTCGTCCGGTCGATGCGTTCTGGGGCAAACCAAGCGGCGTCCCTCCTGATGAAGACGCCCATGGCTGGACCCATGGGAAGCGTCCCTGTTCGAGTTCTGCGATAATCCGGGCGGTGACGGCATCGTGAAGCGATTGCGTATTCGCGATGGCGGTCATGGTGACCTCCTTGAGAATCCGGATTGTTGGAAGAGCGAGACAAGGCCGGCGGCTTGGCGCCGCCGGCCAGGCCGTCAGGCCGCGCGCTTGCGCTTCGGCTTCGGCGCTTCTTCGCCGACGATCACCGGTTCGGATTGTGCGTCAGCCTTCGGCTTGCCGCGTGCGAGGATCTCGACATCACCCAAACCGGTCACCACGAACTCGATGGAGTAGCGGGTCTGGCCGCGCTCATCTTCCCAGGAGCCAGGACGGATCTGTCCAACAAGGCGGAGGCGGGTGCCGACCTGAACGGCTTTCTCGATCAAGGAGACCTTGGCCGGCGCAAAGACGGCAACCCGATGCCAGTAGGTTTTTTCATTCCAGTCGCCAGACTCTGCCTTCCAGCGTTCGGACGTTGCGAGGGAAACGATGGCGAGGTGTCTGTCGCCTT
>CALMWO010000599.1 GCA_937873805.1 uncultured Hyphomonadaceae bacterium | reverse complement strand
GACCAGGCCGAAAAGTTTGGCGACCTGCCCGGCGTGATTGTCCACGGCCGCTATGACGTGGTGACGCCGCTGTCGTCCGCCTGGGCCTTGAGCAAGGCATGGCCGAAGGCGCAGCTCAAGATCGTGCCGGATGCGGGGCATTCCTCGCTTGAGCCCGGAATAGTGTCCGAGCTGATCAAGGCCAGCGACATGCTGGCGGAGAAGCTGGGCTAGGGCGGCATATCAATCGGTCGTGGTCAGCGCGCTTTCGATCGCCATGCCGAAGCCCGCCTCGTGCATCTTTTCCCAGACGCCGAGAACCAGGATTACGCCGATCGCGATCGGGATCACCCAGCGCACGATCGGCTGCCAGACGCGGAAGAATGGCATGCCGAATTCGGCTTGCATCATCTTCTTCTCGATGACCCAGCCGGCGAAGATCGCGATCAGGAAACCGCCCAACGGCATCAGCAGCGACGACGCCACGAAGTCGACGAAGCCGATGTATTCGCGCGAATAGACGTAACCGGCGCCGATCACGAACACCGTAAAACCAACACCCAGCGCTGCGCCCCAGCGCGTGACGCCGGTACGCTCGTCGAGCCAGGATACCGCGACCTCCATCAGCGAGATCGACGAGGCCAGCGCAGCGAACAGCGCCAGCAGGAAGAACGCGCCGCCGATGACCGTACCGAACGGCATCTGTGCGAGGCCGATGGGAAGGTTCACGAATAGCAGGCTGAAGCCCGCATTGGGCTCGCTGCCGACGGCGAAAACCAGCGAGAACACGACCACAGCAGCGACCAGCGCCACGGCCGTATCCGACAGCGCGACGATGGCGGAGGAACGCGGGACATCTGCGTCGCCCTTCAGATAGGCGCCGTAGGTGATCATCACGGCCGCGCCGACGCCCGTGGCGAAAAAGGACTGGCCGAGCGCATCAAGCAGCATGGAGAACGAGAAGTCCTCAGCCCGCACGCGGGTGAGGAAAGACAGCGCCTCGCCGAACGCGCCGTTGGCGATGCCGAAGCCGAGCAGGATCAGCAGCACGAGAATGAAAATTGGCATCAGCAGCGTGGATGCGCGCTCGATCCCGCGCTTCACGCCACGACCGACAACGGCGACGGCGAGGCCGATGAAGATTGCGAGATAGCCCAGCAGGAGCGGAAGGTTCTCCTTCGAGGTCACGGCATCGAAGCGTTCGCGTGACTGATCCAGAAGGCCGACATCGTTGGCGAACACACCGGAGACGGCGAAGGGGATGTAAGCCATGAACCAGGCCGACACGACGCAGTAGAAGGTCAGGATGAAGAACGCCGACAGCATGCCTAGCCAGGCGACGCCGCCCCACAGCTCGCTCTTGCCGGATGCACGCGCCAGCGCTTGCACGCTCTCTACGGCCGAGTGGCCTGAGCGACGGCCTATCGCGTATTCGGCGGCCAGCAGCGGGAATGCGATCAAGGCAAGACAGACAAGATAGGCGATGACGAACGCGCCGCCGCCATTTTCGCCGGTCATGTAGGTGAAGCGCCAAATAT
>CALMWO010000598.1 GCA_937873805.1 uncultured Hyphomonadaceae bacterium | reverse complement strand
CCCGCCGCCGTCTTGCCGCTGAATGCCACAGCGATGTGACGCCTACGGTTCTGCCCCGAGAGACGAGCGACACCTTCAAGGAAACCACAGCTGCTCAACACAGCAGCCCGATAGCCCTCATCCTGATGGATCGCGAAGCGATCGTCTCGAAGGACGAGGGCGTGCTCACCCCCGTGAGCCAGACCCACAACGGAAGCGTACCAAAGGTACGCGTCCCCGGCGAAGGCCGGGGTCCAGCCCCAGACACAAAGCGCGCGAAGCGCACCGAACCCCTTCGCGCCAAGTCTCAACCCCGGCCCTCACCGGGGATGCGTGTTGAACAAACACGCCCGCAAGCCCTGATCTGAGATCAGGCCAGAATCAAAGATCACCCCAACCCGCCCTCAAGCGGGAACGCGCCCCTATGCCCGGATGGCGCTCGCGAGCCGCTTCGAGATGATCTCATCCGCCTCGCGCATGATCCGATCGATCAGCTCCTTAACCGTCGGCACATCGTGGATCAGGCCCGCAACCATGCCGCAGCTCCACGCGCCGGCTTCCATATCACCTTCGACCATCACCTTCGGATAGACGCCGGCAACCTCATTGAGGATGTCCTCGAACTTGATCCCTGCGCCGAGCTGCTTCTCTTTCTCCAGGATCTTGGCGACCCCCGCATTGTTCAGCACGCGCTCGGTATTGCGCAGCGGCCGCATCACAAGACGCGTGTCGAGCTCGGTCGCCTTCAGCAGCGCTTCCTTCACATTGGGATGCACCGGCGCTTCCTTCGTTGCGATGAAACGCGTGCCCATATTCATGCCTTCGGCGCCCAGCGCCATCGCGGCAACCAGCGACCTGCCATCGGCCATGCCGCCCGAAGCGACAAAGGGGATCTTCAGCTCTTCCGCCGCACGCGGCAGCAGGATGAAATTCGGCACGTCGTCCTCGCCCGGATGCCCGCCGCACTCGAACCCGTCGACACTCACCGCATCGCACCCCACCGCTTCCGCCTTCAGCGAATGGCGCACCGATGTGCATTTGTGGATCACCTTGACGCCAGCCTCCTTGAAGAACGGCATCACCTGGCTGGGGTTATTGCCCGCCGTCTCGACGATCTTGATGCCCTCTTCGATGATCGTGCGCACAAAGCCCGGATAGTCCGGCGGCGTCACGGCCGGCAGGAAGGTGAGGTTCACGCCGAACGGCTTTTTCGTCATCTCGCGGCAGCGGCGAATTTCCTTGCGCAAGCCTTCGGGCGTCTTCTGCGTCAGCCCGGTGATGATCCCCAGTCCGCCCGCTTCAGAAACTGCAGCCGCCATCTCGGCAAAGCCGACATAGTGCATCCCCCCCTGGATGATCGGATGCTCAATGCCGAACAGCTCGGTGATCCGCGTCTTCATGGCTCGACCCCTTTGAAATTCCGGATGCATCAGGAAAGGACGCGCCTGACGACGTCAAGCCCGTTCCCGGCGTCAGCGACCATGTCAGCGCGTGCGATCCGCGAACGGCTTGTCCGGCACATAATAAGCGCGCTTCGCCGGAACGCTCACCAGCTCCCGCTCCGGCCAGCGCAACGCCGTCAGCCGCCCGCCGAAGCAGCAGCCCGTATCGATGCACCAGGTATTGTTCACGGCCTGCACGTCCGGCGCAGCAACGTGGCCATAGACGATCGCCGGCTCGCCATCATGCTCCAGCGCCCAGTTGCGCCGCACGGGAAAACCGAACCCATCCGTCTCCCCGGTGGTGTCGCCATAAAGCGCAAACGACCGCACCTTGCCGTCGGATCGACCCAGCATGTCTTCCTTCAGCCCGGCATGCGCGACCACGAGCTTGCCGCCATCAAGCCAGAGATAGGGCGGCAGAGAATCGACAAACGACCGCGCCTTCGCCTTGAAGGCCGGCGTCTCCGCAGCCATCTGATCCGCAGACGCCTGCAGCCCATGGCTCAGCTTCAAATTCGCGCCGCTCAGCATGCGTCCGAACTTGTTGTCGTGATTACCCTCGACGCACAGCCCCGTCCCCGCCTCGACCATCGCCATGGCGATGCGCAACGTATCAGCGACCCGCGGCCCCCGATCGACGAGGTCGCCCACAAACACGAACGTCCGCCCATCCGGCGGCGTCACGCTCACGGTCTCGCCCGACCAGGCAACGTCATAGCCCAGCTCCGCGAGCAACAACTCCAGCTCGTCGCAGCAGCCATGTACATCGCCGACAATGTCGAACGGCCCGGTCAACTCCCGACGATCAAACGTCTGGCGTCGTCCCGGCATGGGTCAGAGCGTCCGCGCGATCAGCAGCTTCATGATCTCGTTTGTGCCGCCATAAATGCGCTGAATACGAGCGTCGCGGTACATGCGGCTGATCGGATACTCATCCATGAAGCCATAACCGCCAAACAGTTGCAGGCAGCGGTCGACAATCTTGCCTTCGAGATCCGACAGCCAGTATTTCGCCATCGATGCGGTCGATGCGTCCAGCTTGCCCTGAAGATGCACGCCGATGCAGTGGTTCACGAACACTCTCGCCACCGTCGCCTCGGTCTTGCACTCGGCCAGCACGAACTGCGTGTTCTGGAAATCGATGACCTTCTTGCCGAAAGCCTGACGCTGCTTGACGTAGTCGATCGTCAGTTCCAGCGCTTTCTCGATCGTCGCAATCGCCTGCACCGCGATGTTGAGACGCTCCTGCGGAAGTTGGCCCATCAGCTGGTAGAAACCCTTGCCCTCTTCCGTCCCCAGCAGGTTCTCCGCGGGGATCTTCACCTCGTTGAAGAACAGCTCGGACGTATCCTGCGCGTCCTGCCCCATCTTCTTGAGGTTGCGCCCGCGCTCGAAACCTTCGGCGCCATCCGTTTCCAGGAACACCAGCGACACGCCCTTGGCGCCCTGCGTCGGGTCCGTCTTGGCGACGACGCAGATCAGGTTTGCGGTCTGGCCGTTGGTGATGAATGTCTTCGAGCCGTTGATGACATAGCCATTGCCCGAACGCTTGGCCGTCGTCTTGATGCCCTGCAGGTCCGAGCCCGCGCCCGGCTCGGTCATCGCGATGGCGGACACAAGCTCGCCGGTCGCCATGCGGGGCAGCCAGCGCTTCTTCTGCTCCTCGGTGCCGTAGTGAATGATGTACGGCATCACGATCGCATTGTGCAGGGAGGCGCCGAAGCCATCGACGCCCTGCTTGCCAAGCTGTTCCATCAGGATGACTTCGTGACGGTAGTCACCGCCCATGCCGCCATATTCCTCAGGCGTTGACAGGCCGAGCAAACCAGCCTCGCCCGCCTCGTTCCACATCTCGCGATCGACGCAATGCTGGGCGCGCCATTTTTCCACCCGCTCCGGCGGG
>CALMWO010000597.1 GCA_937873805.1 uncultured Hyphomonadaceae bacterium | reverse complement strand
GCTGAATGCCGGCTCGGTGGTGCAGCGTCTGCTGCTCGATCCGGACAACCCGTCGTCGATCCGCTCCTGCCTCACATCGGCGCGCGCCAACGGCCGGGCGATCCGCACCGCGCTGACGCAGGACATGTGGGAAGCGCTCAATGATGGCTGGCGCAGTCTTGGCCAGATGGATGCGGAGACGGCGCTCAAGAATCTCCCGTCGCTGCTGGAGTGGACCAAGAACCGCACGGCGGCGTTCCGGGGCGCGTCTGAAATCTCGCTGCTGCGCAATGACGGCTATTACTTCCTGCGCATGGGCGGGCTGATCGAGCGGGCGGACATGACGCTGCGCCTGCTCGACGTGAAGTACTATGTGCTGCTGCCCGAGACGGACGTGGTCGGCGGCGGTCGCGATTATCACCAGTGGACCAGCGTGCTGCGCGCAACGTCAGCGCTGCGCGCCTATCACCATGTCTACAAAGGCGACTACACGCCGTGGGGCATCGCCGACTTCCTGATCCTCAATGCCACCTTCCCGCGCTCCGTCTCGTACTGCTATCGCGCCATCAAGCGCTTCCTGGACGATCTGGGTGAGCTCTATGGCGAGAACAGCGCGCCACAGTTGATCGCGGGCGAAATGGTGGACCGGCTCGACACGCTGGAGATCGAGGAATTGTTCCAGAGCGGTCTGCACCAGTTCATCTCGGATGCGATCGACACAACGCGGCAGCTGTCGCACGAGATCAGTAAAGCGTATCACTTCTAGGACCTCATGCGCCTCACCGTCCGCCACGCCACCACCTACGCTTACGAGCCGCCAGCCGATCGCTGCGCGTTGCGACTGAGGTTGTATCCGCCAGCCTTCAGCAGTCAGCGGGTTCTGAAGTGGACCGTCAGCGTCAACGGGCAGCCGATACCTCCGCTGATGACGACGGCGACTGGCGACCGCGAGGCGATCTGGACGAACACGGGCGCTGGCGCCGAAGTCGCGATCCTGGCCGAGGGTGAAGTCGAGACGGAAGACACCGCGGGCGTCGTGCGCGGCCTCAAGGATGCTGTACGGCCGCAAGTCTATCTGCGGCCAACGCCGTTGACGGAAACGGACAAGAAGATCGACGCGCTCGCAGCTGGGGTCACGGGCGAGAAGCTGCTGGACCGGATGCATTCGCTTTTCAACGCCGTCGCGGATGCGATCGCGTACAAGCCGGCTTCGACCAGCACATCGACCACCGCCGCGCAGGCGCTGAAGGCGGGGCAGGGTGTCTGCCAGGATCACGCGCACGTCTTCATCAGTGCGGCCCGCGCCCTGCGCGTGCCGGCCCGCTATGTTGTCGGCTATCTGCTTGCTGAGGACACGAAACTCACCGAAACCCACGCCTGGGCCGAAGCCTGGGTGCCTGAGATCGGCTGGGTCGGTTTCGACGCCGCCAACCGGCTTTCCCCCACGGACCGCTATGTCCGGCTCGGTTGCGGGCTCGATGCGGCGGATGCGGCCCCGATCCGCGGAAATGTGTCTGGAAATCACGAGGAGCGACTTAGCGCCTCGGTCGACATCAGCCAGACAACGGGCCAAAGTCAGAGCCAGAATCAGGGCGGCGAGACCCAGAGCCAGACGCAACAGTAGCTGGCGCGGGACTTCAGGAAACGGCGGATAGCCGGGTTATCTGGCGGGGAAATGCGACGGACATGACGTACTGCGTTGGCCTCAAGCTCAAGGCTGGCCTTGTCCTGCTTTCAGACACCCGCACCAATGCGGGCGTCGACAATATCGCGCGCTTCCGCAAGATGTTTGTGTTCGAGGAGCCTGGCGATCGCGTTGTCGCGCTGATGGCGGCTGGCAATCTCGGCATCACGCAGGGCGTCGTCACGCATCTCACGCAGGCCGTGAAACAGAGCCGCATCGATCCGGAAATCGAAAGCCTGATGACCTGCGATACGCTCTATCGCGGCGCGCAGATGGTTGGCGAGGCGATGCGCGAAGTCCAGAAGCGCGACCGCGCCGAGATCGAGGCGCAAGGATCGGCGGCGGACGCGACCATTATCATGGCGGGGCAGAGGCGAGGGGGCGAGCTGCGCCTGTTCCTGATCTACACCGCCGGGAACTTCATCGAAGCGGGCGAGGACACGCCCTACATGCAGATCGGCGAGCACAAGTATGGCAAGCCGATCCTCGACCGCGTGATCCGCCCGGATACGACAATCGAGGAAGCCGTGAAGGCCGCATTGGTGAGCATGGACTCGACCGTGCGATCGAACCTTTCTGTCGGCATGCCGCTCGACCTCTGTGTCATTCCGGCGAACGAGTTCAAAGCGAAGTCGCAGCGCATCGAAAGCGACCACAAGGAATTCCGCCAGATCAGCGACTCCTGGGCCGCCTCACTGCGAACAGCGTTCAACGCCCTGCCGGCGGTGAAGATCGAGTAGGCGCTATTCGCGCGGCCCCGGCCAGATGTCGCGGGCGGAGGGATCGACCACGGGCATGTCCTTGCCGCCTGCGTTGCGGACCGGGACTGACGTCCAGTCGAAATCATCGAGCGCCTTTACGTTGACGCCGTAATGGTCGGGCATCGATCGCTTTCGATGGAACGGGTAGATGCCACACTGCGTGCAGAAGTAGTGCTTCGCGATGCGGGAATTCCATTGGTAGAGGCCGAGCTTGTCCTCGCCCGCGGTGATCGTCAGCTTGCTTTCGTGGACATTCGCCATCAGCGCATTCTTCTTGCGGCAAAGGCTGCAATCGCAGGTGTAGGCCTCGGCAATCTCGGTTTCGATCGTGAAACGCACCGCGCCGCAGTGGCAGGAGCCATGATAGGGCGGCATTGGCGTGTTTCCTTCCTGGGCCGGCTTGGACTAGTCTTTCCCCGTTATCGGACCGGCGCCCCTGAAAGGGAACTGCCGAAAGGGAGGACAGGATGGGACTGGATCTGGATCTTGCGACGCTCGCGGGGATGGCCGGGCTCGGCGGAAGCGCCATTGCGGGCCTGACGGCGGCCTTCTTCTTCAGAGGCCTGATCACGCGCATCATCTCGCAGATCATCTTCACGACGATCCTGTCATTCGTCGGTTTCGTTGCGCTGTTCCATGCGCTCGGTTTCACGATCGTGCCGCCGAAGCAGATCGCGGGCGTCAACATTCCGGGCGCGAGCAATTTCTCGGTCCAGAGCGAGCCGGTCGCTCCGGTTGAGCCGGGTGGTTATGTGATCAAGTCGCCCTGGTCGAAAGAAAAGACGGAGTAGACATCTCGTCTATTCCGCCGCCTTCAGCTCCAGCGGGGCTGCGAGACGGCTGAGGGATTCCTTCGGGACCACATGCACGAAGTTGGGCAGTTCGAGCGCCCAATTGTCGAGAAGCGTCTTGCCGTGGATTGAACCCGTGCGGCGGACATGTTCCTCGATCAGCGTGCGCAGGACATGGCTCCAGTGATCCGTCACGACCGGGCGCCAGATGATGGCTTCCGGGTTGGCCATCGTCTCGAAGCGCTTCGCTGCGTCGTAGATGAAGGCCATGCCGCCGGTCATGCCGGCGCCGAAGTTCTCGCCGACTGAGCCGAGGATGACGGCCGTGCCGCCAGTCATGTATTCGCAGCCGTTCGAACCGCAGCCTTCGACCACCACTGTCGCGCCGGAGTTGCGCACGGCGAAGCGTTCACCGGCTTGCCCTGCTGCGAACACCTTGCCTGATGTGGCGCCGTAGAGAACCGTGTTGCCGATGATGGTGTTGTCCTTCGCCTTGAACTTGGCGGTGGATGGCGGCTTCAGGATGATGGTCGCGCCCGACAGGCCCTTGCCGACATAGTCGTTGGCGTCGCCGATGACTTCGAGCGTCAGGCCTTTCACGCCGAATGCGCCGAGCGACTGGCCGCACGAGCCTTCGAGCGTCACCCAGAGGCGATCTTCGGGCAGGCCGTCCATGCCATATTTGCGCACGATGTGAGACGACGCGCGCGTGCCGATGGCGCGCTGCACGTTGCGCACGTGATAGTCGAGCTGCATTTTCTCGCCACGTTCGAAGAAGGCGGCGGCGTCGCGCAGGATCTGTTCGTCAAGCGCGGCGGGGACTTCGTTGCGATGCGTTGGCTTGTAGGTGACGCGCGCTTCGGGGTCTGCGCGCACGAGAAGCGGCGACAGGTCGAGGTCGTCGAGCATGGCCGAGCCGCGTGAGACCTGATGGAGCAGGTCTGTGCGGCCGATGACTTCATCGAGGCGGGTGAAGCCGAGCTCTGACAGGATCTCGCGCACTTCTTCCGCGATGAAGGTCATCAGGTTGACGACCTTGTCCGCCGTGCCGGTGAACTTGGCGCGCAGGCGTTCGTCCTGCGTGCAGACGCCAACGGGGCAGGTGTTGGAATGGCACTGGCGCACCATGATGCAACCCATTGCCAGCAGGCTGGCGGTGCCGATGCCATACTCTTCCGCGCCGAGCATTGCGGCCATCACGATGTCGCGGCCTGTGCGGAGGCCGCCATCGGTGCGCAGCGTGACCTGGTCACGCAGGTTATTGAGCGTCAGCACGTGGTGGGCTTCGGCGAGGCCGATCTCCCACGGCAGGCCCGCGAACTTGATCGATGATTGCGGTGACGCGCCCGTGCCGCCGACATGGCCGGCGATCAGGATCACGTCTGCTTTTGCTTTCGCGACGCCCGCCGCGATTGTGCCGACGCCGGAGCGCGAGACGAGTTTCACGCAGACGCGGCAATCCGGGTTGATCTGCTTCAGGTCGTAGATGAGCTGCGCGAGATCTTCGATCGAATAGATGTCGTGGTGCGGCGGCGGCGAGATCAGCATCACGCCGGGCGTTGCATAGCGGTTGCGGGCGATGAACTCGGTGACCTTGAAGCCGGGCAGCTGGCCGCCTTCGCCGGGCTTGGCGCCTTGCGCGACCTTGATCTCGAGCTCCTTGCAGTTGTTCAGATACTCGGCGGTGACGCCAAAGCGGCCGGAAGCCACCTGCTTGATCATCGAGTTGGCATTGTCGCCGTTGGGCAGCGGCTTGTAGCGCTCGCGCACTTCGCCGCCTTCGCCCGACACCGACTTCGCGCCGATGCGGTTCATGGCGATGTTCAGCGTGCCGTGCGCCTCTGGTCCCAATGCGCCGAGCGACATGCCGGGCGTCACGAAGCGTTTGCGGATTTCGTTGACCGATTGGACATCGTGCAAAGAAGCCGCCTTTGGCTGCGGCTTGAAATCAAGAAGATCGCGCAGTTGCACCATCTTCTTCCTGGCGTTCGCCATCTTCGAATACTTGCGGAAGGCGGCGTAGGAGTTGGTGTCGCAGGCATGCTGCAGGGCGTGGATCAGCTCACCGGACAGCACATGCGCATCCCCGCTGGCGCGCTGGCGGTAGAAGCCGCCGATCGGAAGCACCGCGACGGATGCGTTCCATGCCTTGGCATGGAGTTCGATCGCCTTGCGTTGCAGGCCTGCGAGACCGATGCCGGAAATGCGGCTGGTCATGCCAGGGAAGTAGTCGGCGATCAGCGCGCGGCTGAGGCCGAGCGCTTCGAAGTTGTAGCCGCCGCGATAGGACGAGATGACCGAGATGCCCATCTTGGACAGGATCTTGAGCAGCCCCGCCTCGATCGCTTTCTTGTAGTTCAACACGATCTGGCCGAGCGGCTTGTCGCCGAACAGGCCCTTGGCGTGACGATCCGCGAGCGTTTCCTGCGCCATGTAGGCGTTTACGCAGGTGGCGCCGACGCCGACGAGCACGGCGAAATAATGCGTGTCCATGCACTCGGCCGAGCGCACGGTGATCGAGCAGAAGGTGCGCAGGCCGTGGCTGACCAGCCAGGAGTGAACGCCGCCAGCGGCGAGGATCATCGGAATGCCCGCGCGGTCTGGTCCCTGACCTTCATCGGTGAGGATGATGTGGCCGCGGCCTGATGAGACGGCGACGCGCGCCTCTTCGCGGATGCGCGCGATGGCGTCGCGCAGGGCGATGCCGGGCGAGCCGCCCGCGTCGACGGGGAAGGTGCAATCGATCACGGCGACCTGCTCGCCGATCGTTTCCAGCATGCGCGTGTACATGCCGTTGGTCAGCACGGGGCTTTCCAGCACGAACACGTTGGTCTGCGTGGCGTCTTCCGCGAGGATGTTGCCGAGGTTCTTGAAGCGCGTGCGCAGGCTCATGACCCGCTCTTCGCGCAGCGGGTCGATCGGCGGGTTGGTCACCTGCGCGAAGTTCTGCCGGAAGAAGTGCGACAGCGGCCGGTGATGGTCCGAGAGAACGGCGAGGGGGCTGTCATCGCCCATCGAGCCGATGGCTTCCTTGCCGTCTTCCGCCATGGGCGACAGGATCAGCTCGACGTCTTCCATCGTCATGCCGGCGGCATGCTGGCGGCGCAGGAACTGCTGCTTTTCGCTGTAGAGGCGCGGCTCCGGTCCCGGGCCGATTTTCGGCTCCAGCTCGACCACGTTGGAAAGCCACTCCTCATAAGGGTGATTGCCCGCGAGGCGGTCGATCAGTGATTTGTGGTCGTAGAATTTTCCGTCGCGCACATCGACGGCGATCATGCCGCCGGGCGGCACGCGGCCCTTGGATGTGATGACGTCTTCGTCGATCGAGCACATGCCCGCTTCCGAGCCGACCGCGAGCACGCCGTCCTCGGTCAACGCGTAGCGCATGGGACGCAGGCCGTTGCGGTCCATGCCCGCAATCGCCCAACGGCCATCGAACATGGCGAGCGCGGCGGGGCCATCCCACGGCTCCATCACGGAGTTTGCGTAGGAATAGAGCGCCTGATGCTTCTTCGGCATGATGGCTTCGTCTTTCGACAAGGGCTCAGGCACCAGCAATGTCTTCGCCATCGGGCCGGAGCGGCCCGCGCGCACGAGAAGCTCGAACGCATTGTCGAGCGCAGCCGAATCCGAGCCGCTTGGCTGGATCACGGGCTTCACGTCGTCGCCATGTTCGCCGAACACGTCCGAGACCATCTTGATCTCGTGGCTTTTCATCCAGTTGATGTTGCCCGAGATCGTGTTGATCTCACCATTGTGCGCGAGCATGCGGAAGGGCTGGGCCAGGCGCCATTGCGGGAATGTGTTGGTCGAATAGCGCTGGTGATAGATCGCGACCGCTGACACGAAGCGCGGATCTTTCAGATCGAGATAGAAGCTGTCGATGTCCTCGGCGAGGAACATGCCCTTGTAGATCAGGGCGCGCGAGGAGAATGAGCACAGATAAAGATCAAGGTTCGACGCGCGCGCGCGGTTTTCGATGCGGCGGCGGCAGACGTAAAGGGCGCGCTCCAGCTCCGCAGGTTCGCGGCGCAGCTGGTCGGTGAACAGGATCTGCTCGATCTCAGGCCGTGTCGCATTGGCCTTCATGCCGATGACGGAGGTGTCGATCGGCGGCT
>CALMWO010000596.1 GCA_937873805.1 uncultured Hyphomonadaceae bacterium | reverse complement strand
CACGCTGGCGAACTTCAAGATCCCGAAGCGCTGCCATGTGGTGCCGGAGCTGCCGCGCAACGCCATGGGCAAGGTCCAGAAGAACCTCCTCCGCCAGACCTACGCCGCGCTGTTCCAGTCCTGACCCCAGGCGCAACAGAAGCGCAATTGGGCAGAGCGCGGAAACGCGGCGATTTCATTCCATGCGGCTTTGACAACGCATAATCCGCGTCCGATCCTCCACCGGCAAGTGGAGGGCTTCATGGCAACCAAATCGTCGAAGATCGCGACCGTTCTTGCTGTCGCGCTGGCGACTGCCTTGGCCGCCTCCGCTCAGGGGCCGACATCGTCCGCGGTTGCCCGCGAGGAGTGGCCGGTGCGTGGCCTCACCGCTTCCGCGGAAATCGTCGTCGATCACTGGGGCATCCCGCACATCTTTGCGCAGAGCGCACGCGACGCTTATTTCCTGCAAGGCTACAATGCCGCCCGTGATCGCCTCTGGCAGATCGATCTGTGGCGCAAGCGGGGCCTAGGCCTGCTCTCCAAATCCTTCGGCCCGTCCTATGTGGAGCAGGATCGCGCAGCGCGCCTCTTCCTCTATCGCGGCGACATGGAAAAAGAGTGGGCCGCCTATGCGCCCGACGCCCGCGCCTCTGTCGAAGCGTTCACCGCGGGTATCAACGCTTATATCGGCGATGTGCGCGCAACCGCGCGGCCTCTCCCGATCGAATTCCAGCTCACCAATTCCACGCCGGAGGAATGGCGCCCTGAAGACGTGCTGCGCATCCGCAGCCACGCGCTCGTTTCCAACGTCACGTCCGAGGTCACGCGCGCCCGCGTCGCCTGCGCAGCGGGCGTTGATGCAGACCTGCTCCGCCGCAAGCTCGATCCCGTTGCCCATAAGCGCGTCGTACCGGCAGGGCTGAACCCGTGCGATATTCCGAAGGACGTCCTCAGCGATTACGAACTCGCGACACGCCAGGTCGATTTCGACGCCATCAAGAACAAGACGCAGGCCGCTATCGATCCCGAAACCCGCTTGGCCGCGCTGATGGACAAGCAGCTCAACGAAGGCTCCAACAACTGGGTCGTCGCGCCGTCGAAGACAGAGACCGGCCGCCCGATCCTTGCCAACGATCCGCATCGCCAGCTTGGCGTGCCGTCGCTGCGCTATGTTGTCGGTCTCAATGCTCCCGGCCTCAACATCATCGGCGCGGGCGAGCCTGCGCTGCCGGGAGTTTCCATCGGCCACAACGCCGACATCGCTTTCGGCATCACCATCTTCGCGATGGATCAGGAAGACCTCTACGTTTACGAGACCAATCCCGCTGATCCCAACGCTTACCGCTATAACGGCAAGTGGGAGAAGATGACTGTCGAGAAGCAGACGATCGATGTGCGCGGCGAATCCCCGCGGGAGGTCGAGCTGAAGTTCACGCGCCATGGCCCCGTGATGGCGCGCGACGCGGGAAAGAACAAAGCCTTCGCCATGCGCAGCATCTGGGCCGAACCGGGCCTCTCCGGCTATTTCGGCTCCTCGCGCCTCACCAACGCCAGGACGTGGGATGATTTCAAGGCCGCCAGCTTCAACTGGGGCGCGCCGCCGCTGAACCTCGTCTATGCGGATACCAAGGGCAATGTCGGCTGGGCCGCCTCTGGCCGCACACCTGTCCGCAAGAACTGGGACGGCCTCATGCCAGTCCCGGGCGATGGCCGCTATGAATGGCAGGGCTTCTTCGCCAAGGACATGCTGCCGTCCGTCCTCAACCCGAAGGAAGGGTTCTTCGCCACCGCGAACGAATACAACCTGCCTGCAAACTATCCCGCGGAAGAGCGCAAGGTCGCGTTCGAGTGGACAGACCCGTCCCGCGTCACCCGTATCAAGGAAGTCCTCGCCGCTCTCCCGAAAGTCAGCCTGCTCGATTCCATGAAGCTGCAGACCGATTCAACCAGCCCGCAGGCCCGCCGCCTCTCCGCCCTCGTCAAGAACGTCCCCGGCGGCACAAGCACTGTGAACGTCGATCACGCCATCAAGCTGCTCTCCAGCTGGGACGGCAATGAGACGGTCGATAGCGTCCCCGCCGCCATCTACGAAGTCTGGGCCAACAAGCATCTCGGCAAGGCGCTCGTCGCGAAAGTCACGCCCGCCGCCGCGCGCGATATCGTCGGCAACGGCCATCTCGAAGCAGTCATCACCTATCTCGAAAAGCCCGATTCCAAGCTTGGCGCCAAACCGCTGGAGGCCCGCAACGCAATCATGCTCGAAAGCCTGAAAGCTGCGACTGACGAACTCGCCCAGCGCCTTGGCGGCGAACCGCGCACCTGGACATGGGGCAGGCTCCATCAAGCCAGGTGGGACCCCGCCATTGCGGTGCTCGCAGACCCGCAACTGAAATCCCAAATGAGCATCGGCCCGCTGCAAACGCCTGGCTCGTCCTCAACGCCGCGCGCGCAAACCTACCGCGCCTCCGACTTCAACGTCACGGCAGGCGCCTCCGTGCGCATGGTGATGGATGTTGGCGCGTGGGATAATTCGGTGGTGATGAACACGCCCGGCCAGTCCGGCGATCCCTACAGCGCGCACTATCGCGATCTCTTCCCGCTCTGGGCCGAAGGCAGCTACGTGCCGCTCGCCTTCAGCCGCGAAGCTGTCGATCGCGTGGCGGAGAAGGTCATCAAGCTGACCCCCGCAAAGTAGCGTAGAGCAACTGTCTCTGTCCGATACGGCCCCGCAACAAAACGCGCCGCGGGCCGAGGCCGCATGACGCAACGCCGACTCAGAAATTTGCCCGGAAATTAACTAGCGCGGCATCGCCAACTGAGTCACAGTCCGCGCGTGGGGGTTCACCGGGTCGGCAAAGTATCGACCGGGTAGGACTGACGGACTGCCGCATTCTTCGCGGTTCAACTGCCACACTTTTTCTGGTCGCCATTCCGGAATTCCAGCTTCGGCTCACACGAGCCTTGCGAGCGATTCGACTCCGGAGGGGCTCGGGGATGGAAAGTTCGCCATGCTTCG
>CALMWO010000595.1 GCA_937873805.1 uncultured Hyphomonadaceae bacterium | reverse complement strand
GGCGTTTGACCTGCGCGGCCTTGAGCGCGGCTTTCACATTGCGGGCGCCGGCTGTGAAGTTCAGCATGGCAGGGACGCGGCCATAGGCGTTGATGGCGAAGAAGGTGATGATCGCGCCAGCGCCGGTGGGCAGCATCAGGCCGACGGCTTCGCCGCGTTTCGTGTTCTTCTTGAGGGCTGAGCCGAGCGCGAATGCGGCGCGGATGATGTCGTCATAGGAAAGTTTGCGGTCGTCGGCGTCGTGCAGGACGATCTTCTTGCCCCCATATTCCTTGCGGGCTGCAAGCAGCGCCTGGAATACCGCCATCTCGGCATTACGGGGGTCGTAAGGCGAACGCAGTGACGCCATCTGATAAAAAACCTCCCTCGGGCGCCCCACCAGCGCTCTTTTATGTATTGGGTTTAATATAGCCTGTGGCTCAGAAAGCACAAACGGACAAACCACCTTCACATAACGCCGCGTTTTCATGCGCGGGCAAACCAAGGTAACAGGCCATATGGCCACACTTCTCGACACCAAGGGCGGACCTGACGCCCGGCCGCGACACCCTGAAAAGCAGGGCCGCGAGGACACGCCGCTGCAGCGCAAGCCGCCATGGATTCGGGTGAAAGCGCCCACGAGCGAGGGCTATCTCGAAACCCGGCAAATCGTGCGGGACGCGAAACTCGTGACCGTGTGCGAGGAAGCGGGCTGCCCCAATATTGGCGAGTGCTGGACCAAGAAGCACGCCACCCTGATGATTATGGGGGACACCTGCACGCGCGCGTGCTCGTTCTGCAATGTGCGCACAGGAATGCCGCTGGCGCTGGATGCGGACGAACCGCGCCGCGTGGGCGAGACTGTTGCGAAGATGGGATTGGGTCACGTCGTCATCACGTCGGTTGACCGGGACGACCTGAAGGACGGCGGGGCGGAGCACTTCGCCGCCGTAGTGCGCGCGATACGCCAGTCCGCGCCAAAAGCGACGATCGAGATTTTGACGCCGGACTTCCTGCGCAAAGGATCTCTTTCGGGCAAGGATTGGGCGGCGGACATCGTGATCGATGCCAAGCCCGACGTGTTCAACCACAACCTCGAGACGGTGCCGCGGCTGTACCTGACGATCCGGCCGGGCTCGCGCTATTACCATTCGCTGCGGCTGCTGGAGCGCGTGAAGGAGCGTGATCCATCGCAGTTCACGAAGTCCGGCCTGATGGTTGGACTGGGTGAGACCAAGGAAGAAGTCATGCAGGTGATGGACGACATGCGGTCCGCCGGCGTCGATTTTCTGACGATTGGGCAATACCTGCAGCCGACGCGGAAGCATGCGGCGGTCGATCGCTTCGTGACGCCGGATGAGTTTGCGACGCTGGAAACGATTGCGCGATCCAAGGGCTTCCTGCTGGTCTCCGCATCGCCCCTGACGCGGTCGTCGTATCACGCGGACGACGACTTCGCGCGATTGCGCGCCGCGCGTGAGGCGCAACTGGCTCGCTGATCCCGTGACATCGCACCGCCAGACGCTCGACCTGCCATATCGGCCGGAGGATCTTTTCGATCTGGCCGCAGATGTGGGGAGCTATCCGGAATCAGTGACGTGGATTCAGTCGCTGAAGATCGTCAGCGAGCAGGAGGAACCTGCCCGTATGCGCTGTCGCGCAGAGGTTACTGTCGGTTTCAAAGGCTTTCGCGAGACGTTCGTTACTGATGTGGAAGCGCGCAAGCCTGATCTGGCGATCAATGTCGGCCTGGTGCGGGGGCCGTTTCGCAAGCTGACAAACACGTGGCGTTTCGAGCCAAGCCCGACAGGGTCTCGCGTGGAGTTCACGATCCAGTTCGAATTCCGAAACTTCGTGCTTCAGGCGCTTGCCGACGCCAACAAAAGCTACGCGATCAAGCGCGTTATCGACGCCTTCATCGCAGAAGCGAGCAGGCGGTATCCGAAAATCACGCCGACGGCTTAGTCCGCATCAGTTCGGCGAGCCCGGGGGCGCGCCGGGATCGGATTGCGGTACGCTCAGGTCGCGGGCGCTTTGCGGGCGCTCACCCGTAGGAAGTCCAAGACCCGAATCCGGCGTCTGATCGGCCGGGGTAGGCGCTGCTTCGCGGGGTTTGGTCAACTTCGGATCAGGGCCGCAATTATCGACCGACCAGCCTGCATCGCCGCGTGCGAGACGGCAGAGAACAGCCGTCGTGCTTCCCGCTGTGGTGATCGACGTTCTCATCAGGGCGCCGTTGATGTCATAGCGCGGGCGGCTGAACGAGAGACGGTTCATGTTTGCGGTCGCTGCTTCACCTTCGGGGCCGCGAACCTCGACGAGATTGAAGCCAGCGGCCTGCCAGTCGCAAGCGGGCGTCCATGGCGCATCTTCGCCGTTGAGCCGCACAGCCATCGGCGGATCGTCGCGGCTGAGGTCATAGCGTTCGCGACCGAGGGCGCTGATGAGCGCGCAATCATCCGTCACGAACAGCGGTTCCTTCGCGGGGACGTTTTCAGGGGCGCTTTCGCAGCCCGTTGCAACAATTGCCCCGACCAAAAGAAACAGAAGCTTCATTACGACACCCAGCTTGTCTTGCACTCGCCAACAGTCCACCCGGCGATACCCGAATGCAGGCGGC
>CALMWO010000594.1 GCA_937873805.1 uncultured Hyphomonadaceae bacterium | reverse complement strand
GTCCTCGCCCGTGCCGCGCGGAGCGCCGGCTTCGATCCAATGGATCAGCGTCTTGTTCTGTTCGGCCGAGAGGGCGTGGTTGTTCTGGAATTTGCCGATATGCGGATCGGCGAAGTAGGGAGGCATGCGTTCCGACATGACCGACTCGACGATCATCGGGGCCATCGACTTGACGATGTCGTAGCTGTCCATCGCGAAGGGGGCGATGCCGCCTTCCTGGTGGCAGGCGACGCACTTCTCCTGGATGATCGGCGCGACTTCGGTCGAGTAGGAGATGGCGGCGTGCTCGGCCTTCTTGGCGCGTTCCGGGAAGGCGATCGCGGCGCCGGCTTTCACTTCGACGCGCGGGGTGGCGACGGCTTTGCCGGCCAGGACGGCGTCGATGGCTTTCGAGGTTTCGGCGACGGTGCCGTGGTAGGCGACCTTGAAGCCGGTTTTCGGAGCGACGACGAAGATTTCGCCTTCGCGGGCGATGCCGAGCTGTTCGCCGACGAGCTGGAGTTCATCCATCAGGACGGGGAAGGCGAACTTCTGGGCTTTCGCCTCGGCGGCCGCGGCGTCGCGCGTGTCCTTCGAGTTGATGGCGTAGAAGAGGACGCCCTGGTCCTTGTAGGCGGTCTGCAGCTTGGCGAGCTGGGCAGCGGTTTCACGCGAAACCTTGCCGCCATTGACCTGGCTCATCAGGACGATGGCAGGGGCGCTCTTGAAGTAGTGGAGTTCGTGAGCGAGACGGTTCGTGTCCGTCAGCTGGAAGTTGGCGGCGCGTTCCGGCACGGCCGCGATCGACGGGGCCGGGGCAGGAGCCGAAATGGCTGATGCTGCGACGGCAGCGGCGACGACGACAGCGGCGGCAGTCGTTAGCAGGACAGACTTCATTCCAGCTCTCCCAAGCAAAGTGTCCACGGGGCCCGTTCATGCGGGTCGTAATTCTGATTTCAGTATCTAGGTGGAGGCCAAAATCGTCAACGCGGACGGGCGGTTTCGGGGGTGAAATCCACCCCCACTCTGGTCACAAACGCGACAACCGGGAGGTCGTTTCGGGCCTGATTGCACGTTGAACGATATGATCAATCTGGCGCCGTTAGGGTAATTGTCGTGCGCGGCATGCCGGATGGGCATTGGTCAGCCGCAGAATCAGACGGCCCGGAGGTTTCCCTCCGGGCCGCTGGATCGGTTCGCCAGGAACGGCTGGATCAGGTCCAGCTGATGTCCTTCTGCACGATCGGCAGGGCGCGGATGCGCTTGCCGGTGGCCGCGAAGATGGCGTTCGCCACGGCGGGCAGGACCGGCGGAAGGGCCGGCTCGCCAAGACCCGTGGGCGAGTTGTTCGAGAGGTGGAAGTGCGCGTCGATCTGGGGCGCGTAATCCATGCGCAGCAGCGGCATGTCGAAGTAGTTCGACTGCTGGGTACGGCCTTTGTCGAAGGTGATCTTCTGGTGCATCTCGGAGATGCCGTCGACGATCGAGCCTTGCACCTGGTTGAGGGCGTTGGTCGGGTTGATGATGGTGGAGCCGACGTCGCCGACGCTCCACACCTTCAACACGCGCCACGCGCCGTTCTGCGCGACTTTCACCTTCGCGACCTGGGCGAAATAGCCCTGGTGCGAGAAGTAGAAGGCGACGCCCATGCCCGTGCCCTTGGGCAGCGAGCCGCGGTTGGCCCAGCCCGAACGGTCACGGAGAACCTTCAGGACTTCAGCCATGCGGGGGCCGTTCATGCCGGCGCGGGTGGCGCCAGCGGGAACCGGCAGGGCGAGGAGTTCGAGGCGGAACTCCAGCGGATCCTTGCCGGCGGCGATCGCCATTTCGTCGATGAACGACTGATGGACGAAGGAGACGGCGTTGGACGTCGGCGCCCGGAGCGGTCCGGTGGGCATGCCGCCCATCATCAGGCTCTGGTCGTAGGCGTGGTTCGGCACGTAGTTGGCCGGGAATTCCTGCGGCGGCGAGTTGGCGCTCGCGAGGATGGTCATCACGCCGGCGTCGTTGGGACGGCCGAACGAGACGAAGTGGTTGGTGAAGGCGACCACATTGCCCGCCTTGTCGAAGCCGGCCTTGAAGTTGTGGTAGCCGCCCGGACGGTACGGGTCGTGAGCCATGTCCTGCTCGCGCGTCCAGATCAGCTTGACCGGGATGTTGCCGGCCTGCTTCGAGATCGCGGCCGCTTCGACGATGTAGTCGTTGTCGAGACGACGGCCGAAGCCGCCTCCGCAGCGGGTCATGTGGATGGTGATCTTTTCCTTCGCCACGCCCAGAGCGGCGGTGATGAGCCCGAAGCCGCCGTTCGCGCCCATGTCGGGACGCTGGGTCGGGGCCCAGACTTCCACCGTGCCGTCAGCCTTCGCGTGCGCCGTGCAGTTCTGCGGCTCAAGCGGGGCGTGGACGAGGAACGGGTAGGAGTAGGAGGCTTCAATCGTTTTCGCAGCGCCTTTCAGGGCGGCGGCAGCGTCGCCAACCTTCGAGAGGCTGGTCTGCGGCGGCTTTTTCGCCAGTTCAGCGGCTTGCGCGTCGTAGGATGTGGTCGACTCGTCTTTCGAGACGCCTTCATCCCAGACGATCTTCAGCTTCTTGGCGGCTTCCTTGGCGGTCCACCAATCGTCCGCGAGGACGGCGACGCCATCCAGCAGGCCCATCTTGGTGGGGAGAGCTGTGCCGGCCTGCTTGACGATGAAAGCATCGGTGACGCCCGGAAGCGCCTTGATCTCATCGATGTTGGCCGAGACGACCTTGCCGCCGAAGACAGGGCATTTGACGAAGTTCGCGTACTTCATCCCCGGCACGACGGTGTCGATGCCGAAGATGGGCTCGCCGCGCACGATCTTGGGCGAATCCCAGTTGCGCATGTCCTTGCCGATGAGGCGGTAAGCCTTCGGGTCTTTCATCTTGAGCGTCGCCGGATCCGGCGCCGTCAGCTTGGCGGCGTCGGCCACGAGGTCGCCATAGGCGATCTTCTTGTTCGTCGCGGTGTGAACGACCATGGACGGCTCGGTCGACAGTTCGTCGATCGACACGTTGAGGCGGGCAGCAGCGGCCTGCATCAACATCAGGCGGGCGGCGGCGCCGACCTGACGCTGAGGAACCCAATGGTTCGGCGTGGCGAACGAGCCGCCGGCAATCTGGTTGCCATAACGGGCCTGGTCCGCGTCGCCCTGTTCGATGACGACTTTCGACCAATCGGCATCAAGTTCTTCGGCGATCAGCATGGGCAGCATCGTCTTGATGCCCTGACCGATCTCCGGGTTCTTGTTCATGATGCGGATCGTGCCGTCCGGCGAAATCGCGACGAAGTTGTTCATGTCGACGACCGGGGCAGCCGGTTTGGCAGGCGAGGCCGCAGCTGCGGGAGCGCCGTCCGTCGTATCGCCAGCCGTTACGCAGCCGGCGAGCATGAGGCCGCCGCCAGCCGCGGAGGCCAGCAGGAAGAAGCGGCGTGAGGTATTGATGGTGTTGCCGTCAGCCATGGCTCAGACCTCCCGCGTGTCAGCAGTTGCAACGCCCGCAGCCGACTTGATGGCTTCGCGAATGCGTACGTATGTTCCGCAACGGCAGGCATTTCCCTGCATCGCGATGTCGATTTCCTTGTCGGTGGGCTTCGGCGTCGTCTTGATGAGCGCCGTGGCGGCCATGATCTGGCCGGCCTGGCAGTAGCCGCACTGCATGACGTCCACGTCGAGCCAGGCTTTCTGGACGGCCTGGCCGATCGGCGTCTGGCCGATGGCTTCGATCGTCGTGACCTGCGCAGCGCCGACCGACGAGATCGGCGTGATGCAGGCGCGGGCGACCTGCCCGTCGATATGAACCGTGCATGCTCCGCAAGAGGAGACGCCGCAGCCGAATTTTGTGCCCTTCAGGTCGAGCTTGTCCCGCAGGACCCAGAGCAGGGGCATGTTGCCGTCTGCTACATCGACCTTCTCGGTCTTGCCGTTCACGGTGAGAGTATAGGTTGCCATTTTTTCGAGCTCCGCGGGCTTGTTCCGGAATCGCTTCCGGCTCCTCCACCCAGTTTTCCTACCCGAGACGATTGTTTGCTCTGCAGAGAGAGCGCGTCTTGCGGGAATCCATACCGTGGGAGTTGGCTAACGCCAATGCAGACGCGGCGCGCCACCCTCGGATTTTCTGTCCGAGCGAAACACGCTTGCGCGAGTGTGCCGTTGCGAAGGACGACACGCGCATGTTTTCTGCGAACGGTTCTCAGAACGCGACGCGCCGCAAGAATCTAACCGCTGTAGTTTTGAAAGTATAGCGCAAGGTTCGGATTGACACCCGCGACTCTGTCTTCCCATCGCCGAAGGCGGGAGACCGCGCCCTACCGTCCCTTGAACACCGGGGCGCGTTTTTCCACGAAGGCCTTGGCGGCCTCGGCGTGGTCGGCGGTTTGCGCGCTGCGGGAGTGGTTGAGGGCTTCGGTGTCGAAGGACAGGAGCATGTCGCCCTTCTCGGCGGTGTTGAGGTTCTTCTTCATCAGGCCCTGCGTGATGCGGGCGCCGTTGGCGAAGCGTTTGGCCAGCGCCATGGCTTCGTCCTGCAATTCCTTCGGATCAACCGCGCGTGTGACGACGCCGAGACGTTCGGCTTCTTCCGCGAGGATCACGTCGGACAGGAGATAGAGCTCCTTCGCCTTCGCGGAGCCGACGAGCTGCGTGAGGAAGTAGGTGCCGCCGAAATCGCCGGACAGGCCGACCTTGGCGAAGGCAGTGGTTATCTTCGCGCCGCGGGCGGCGATGCGGAAGTCGCAGGCGAGGGCGATGGAAAGGCCCGCGCCGGCGGCGGCGCCCGGGATTGCGGCGATGGTGATTTTCGGCATGTCGTGCAGCCAGCGCGAGACTTCCATGTTCTGGCGCAGGGAGTGGGCGGCTTCCTCCGGCGAGCGGCCATGATTGGCGCCGCCTTCAGTGGCAGCAAAGCCTTTGACGTCTCCGCCCGCACAGAAAGCGCCGCCGGCGCCGGTGATGATGATCGCGCCGATGGATGAGTCGGCGGCGAGACGGGGCAGGGCTTCAAGCAGGGCGGCGAGCATGGAGGCCGAAAGCGCGTTGCGCGCCTCCGGGCGGTTCATGGTGAGGATCGCAACGCCATCCTGTTTCGTCTCGAGAAGGTCGGCCATGTGCGTATCCCTGATCTTTCGATCAGGGATAGGACTGCGATGTTGTGCGCGCAAGCCAGTGAGAGTCAGGCGCGCTCAGCAGCGCGAGTGGCCGCGACGATGGCGTGCGGAATCGGCGAATGTGCGCGGAGTTCGACGTCGGCGGAGCCGCAGATCGGGCAGTGGAGATCAGATCGCAGGTCGTCGACATCGGCGTCGACGCCGTGTTCGAGGGCGGGCGGGGCCGGGTCGACTGGCGTCTTGCCGCCGCAGTCCTGACAGGCGACCAGGATGAGCTGGTCGTTGTTCAGCAGATCGCGGAACTTCATCGCCACACCCCACACGGCCCCTGACGGCGGCTCTGTGGAGAAATCCTGCATCGGCGAAACGCAAAAAGCGAATCGGAAATGCTGCGCATGGGCGCGCATTTTTCCAGGCGTTGAATCTACGGAAGATTTGCTGCGCCGGTTTTCGGACTGGTCAGCAATCGATGGGGGCGTGCATGCTGTGCAGGCAGAAGCGCCATCGCGGCTTGTCTTGCAGGTTGTTTTGCGCATCTTTCGAAGATGGCTGGATCAGCAGAAGGCGAACTGGGCGAGGCGTTGCAGCGGGCGTCCCGCATTGTCGTATTCACCGGCGCGGGAATATCGACCGAGTCCGGCATCCCGGATTTCCGCTCGCCGGGCGGTGTCTGGTCGAAGATGAAGCCGATCTACTTTCAAGAATTCGTGGGATCGGAAGCCAAGCGGCGCGAGGCGTGGACGCGGGTGTTTTCGGGGGCTGCGGGCTGGGTTGGGAAAGAACCCAACTCCGGCCACCACGCAGTGGCGCGACTGGTTGCCAGTGGTAAGGCGTCGGCGGTCATCACCCAGAATGTCGACAATCTGCACCAGGCGTCGGGCATACCCGAGGATCGGGTTGTCGAGCTGCATGGTAATGCGAGTTACGTGACCTGCCTGTCGTGCGGGCTGCGCCATGAGCTGGAGGAGTTGCGGCCGGTTTTCGTGGATCGCGGCGAGATCCCGGTGTGCCGGGAATGTGGAGAGCTGGTGAAAACGGCGACCATCTCGTTCGGCCAGCAGATGCCGGAAGCGCCCATGATGCGGGCCGAGGCCGAAACGCATCTGGCTGACCTGTTTCTGGTTCTTGGCTCGTCGCTGGTGGTGACGCCGGCTGCGCATTTTCCGGTCAAGGCGAAGCGCAATGGCGCGCGACTGGTGATCGTGAACCGGGATGAGACCCCGCTGGATGACATCGCCGATCTGGTTTTGAACGCAGAAATCGGGCCGGTCATGACAGCCGCGATGCGCGATATGAACTGATCGGGCAGGGGTAGGGTCAAATCAGGCGTCTCGGCGCCCTAGCGTGAGAGGCAAGTCCTGCCCTTTCCGGCTGGGCTGCGGCCCATTCACGCTGTAATGTTCCCGCCATTGCCCGACGGAAACGAACAGCGTACCCGTTATTCGAATGCCGCACCAAAGCGGCGAAACTCCCCGGAGGCCTCCCGTGCGTCGCGCACTTATTCTTGCTCTTGGAACCGCCCTGACCGTCGCCATGGCGACCACCCCCGCCTTTGCGCAGCAAGCGCTCGGCATCAAGGAAAGCGCCGCCCCGAAGGCTGCTCCGAAGTACGATCCGACCAAGCCCTATCCGGCTTACAACGCGCCGCGTACCGCCTGGGGCGCACCGGACCTGATGGGCATCTGGTCGAACGCATCGCTGACGCCGCTGACGCGCCCCGCCACGCTGAAGGATCAGAAAGTGCTGACCGACGCGCAGGTCGCCGAGCTTGAAGGCAATGCGCAGATCGAGATCGAGGAAGGCAACGCCGCGACCGACCCGAACGCGCCTGCCGACTTCGTCGCCAAGACGACCGTGCAGCGCCCCGAGTTCGCCGCAGCTGGCGGTGACGTCGGTGGCTACAACCGCGGTTGGCTTGATCCGGGCAACCACGTCATGCGCGTGAACGGTGAAGCGCGCACAGGTCTGCTGACCACGCCGACCGGCTCGCCGCCGGCGCGCAAGGCCAACGCGGTCACGGCGGCTGCACAGGCGCCTGCCTTCCTGACGCATCTCGGCGAGAGCCCCACGAAAAAGGGCGGCGCTTTCGAGAACATGGAATCGCGTTCGGCTGGCGAGCGTTGCATCGTTTCGTTCGGCCGCAATGGCGGCCCGCCGATGTTCGCGAACGGATTTTACAACAATAACTACGAGTTCGTTCAGACGCCGGACCACATCGTCATCAACGTCGAGATGAACCACGACTCGCGGATCATCCGCCTGAACGCCAAACACCGCACAGACGATGTCCGCCCGTATTTCGGTGACGCGATCGGCTGGTGGGAAGGCGACACGCTGGTGGTCGAGACCACGCACATTCCGCAGAGCCAGCAATTCATGGGCGCGTGGAAAGACCTGAAAGTGACCGAGAAGTTCAAGCGCGTTGCTGACGACCGCCTGTATTACTCGTTCACCGTTGAAGATCCGACGCTGTGGGATGCGCCGTGGGGTGGCGAGTACGAATTCCACCCGCTCGAGACGCAGCGCCTGTTCGAATACGCCTGCCATGAAGGCAACTACGCCCTGCCGGGCATCCTGTCCGGCGCGCGCGTGGAAGAAGCCAAGGCGGCTGGCAAGAAGTACTAGTCGTCAGACCGGTTTGAAATCGAGAGAGCCGGCCCGCTGGGCCGGCTCTTTTGTTTTTGGCCGTGCCTACTTCGCGGCCTTCTTCGGCTTTTTGGGTTTCTTCCGGTTCGACATCCAGGTGCGCCAGATCACGATCGGCGCGCCGAGGACGCGGAGCGTCGAAACGGAGATAAGCAGGCCGTAGAGTTTCAGGCCTGCGAGTATGGCGCCTGCCTCGAACGAGCGTGGCTGGAGTTCGACGAGGTGGAGGTTCTGCTGCAGCGTGGACTTGGTGTCCTGGCTGAGAAAGAAGCCGAACACATCCGTTCCGCCCATGATGCTCTGCGAGATGAAGTTCCAGAATGGCAGGCCTTGCGCGGCTTCGGGGCCGAACAGCTTTGCTTCGATGGCGGGCGAGAGCAGCTGGTAGGAATACGACATCATCGCAACGATCGGCAGGGCGGTGAGATGCGACAGCAGGCGTTTCACATCGGCGATGAAGAGCTTGCTGGCGCTGAACTTGCGGCGCGGCGCCTGTGCGAGGCCGAGGTCGTGCGGCTTCCAGATGCCGGCAATGTCGCTGATCGCGTGGGCCGCTGCGTCAGCGATGGCGATGCCGGCAAAAAAGCAGAAGAAGATGTTCTGCGGATTGGACGGCAGCGTCGGGCGGATGATCGGCGAGGCGATGGCCAGCCAGAAGATTGAAGCAGCAGCCAGAATAGTGACGTAAGCCCAGTAAAGTCCGACCCGCAGCGAGCTGTCGCCGCGCGGCGGAGCTGGACCTACCACGACGCGCTGCCGGGTTGCGTGGGGAGCTGCGCCGTCGGCAGGACCGGATTAGGCGTGCTCACCATTGTCTCGATCCGCGAGGCGATATCTGCTCCACCGACGTCCGCGACGGCGGCTAAGAAGTCGGCTTCGACAGCCTGACGGCTTCCGACGCGGGCAATGTAGCGGCGCCAGACGGCGAAGAGGCCGTCCTTGTCGGGGAAGCGGGCGCGGAGGTCAGCGTCGATTGCGAGGCTGACCTGTATGCCGCAGGCATAGGCGACGTCGAAATCGCTTTCGTTGAGCGCGCCCCGGATCGTGCGCTCACCGAGCAGTTTGCGGCATTTGTCGGCAAGGGCGGCGATATGCGGCTTCACCGCATCTGCGTGGCCATCGAGGCTGAGCGCGATGGCGGCCATTGCTTCGGCGCCGCCTTCATGGATCCACGCGCCGCTGCCCGTGTCGGTGAAGACCTGATGCTGGTAGAGGTGCGCTGCTTCATGGGCGAAATGCCAGGCCAACTGTTCGGTGAAGCCCGGCGCCGTCATTTGCCCGGTCCATCCCGAACCATAGAAGTGGACGAACACCTGGCCGGGCAGCGTTCCGCCTTGACGGCCCATGCCGTTCTTGTGCGCGAGGTCGTAGGACGCAAACAGCATGGGGCGTTCAGGCAGTTCGCCCAGGTGTTCGGCGAACAGGTGCATGAAGTGCGGCATCTGTTGCGCGAGCTGGGTGCGGATTGTTTCGGGCAGGGCTGCGTCGATGACAGCGAGGAAGTCCGGCGTTTCGCTGGGTGCGGATTGTCCGACATAGACGTTCTGGCCATCGGCGCTGTCGGTCCACCTTGCTTTGTCGCGGAAGCGCTTGCCATCCGCGAGGATGGTGCGGCCCGGAGCATCCAGCAGCATCTGCCATGTCGCATTGTCCGGGCACTGATCCGGGCAGGCAAACAAGCGGCCTGTGTAGGCAAGCACGCCGCCATCGCCGAACGGGGAGAAGGGCGCGTAGTCCTTTGGCAGGCTGCGATAGAGCGGCGGCACGGCGACGACAGCCTCGCTGAACGGGCGCCCGTCCACGCGCCGGATGCGCTCAACGCCATCAATCTGCACGATCTCGTAGCCGGGGCCGCCGATCCAGTCCTTTGCGCGGCTGTCGTCCGGCTGGCGGACGAAAACCAGTTCGTCAGCGGGCTTGGGCAGGACGTAGGTCACAACCCAGCGCGTGTCCGACGTCGCAGATACGCCGATCCGGGCAAAGTCAGTTGGCTTGAAAGGTTCTGGGGATGCGAGACAACCCGCGAGACCGAAAAATAGAAGTCCGATCAATGCTCGGCTGAACACATCAATCCCCCGCCAGTTACCACGCCAGCTCTTTGCCATTCCATGCGAGGAAACGGCCAGTCGAGGCAAGATCGAGCTTGTCGATCAGCTTGAGCAGCTGGGCTGCGCTCTCCTCAGGCGTCAGCTGCGCGCCTTCGCCGCCCATGTCGGTCTTCACCCAGCCGGGGTGAACGATAAGCACGGGTACGCCCTGCGGCTTCAGCTCCGTTGCAAGGGCGCGCATCATGCGGTTCGCCGCCTGTTTGGATGCGCGATAGGCGAGGCTGTCGGAGGATGCGCCATTGGCGCCCATCTGGCTGGACAGCGTTATGATCTTGCCCTTGGCCGCTTTCACATTCGCCAGGAAAGCATTGGCGACACGCAGGGGCGCAATGGCATTGACGTTGAAGGTTTCGGTGAGGCCTTCGAAATCCATGTCGGTGGCGGACTGGCGGTCGGGTCCGCTGATGCCGGCATTGTTGATCAGCACGTCGATCGGTTCGGCTTCGAGTTTGCGGCGGACGCGACCGATTTCCGCGGGGTCCACGACATCCATTTCCAGCACCTCGACCCATTTCGGATGGGTGGCGACGAAGGCGTCGAGTTCGGCGCGGTCTGACGAGGCGCGGACGGTGGCGAGGACCTTGTCGCGGCGGTTGGCGTAGGCCTTCACGAGCGCAAGGCCGATGCCGCGGTTTGCGCCGGTGATCAGTACGACAGCCATCGTCCCTCTACCCGGCTTGCGCCGGGCCCCTCGTATCAGCGCGTCGGCACGGGTTTCTCACCGCGATAGTCGTAGAAGCCGCGGCCGGCTTTCTTGCCTACCCAGCCGGCTTCCACGTATTTCACGAGCAGCGGGCAGGGACGGTATTTCGTGTCGGCGAGGCCATCGTGCAGAACCTGCATGATGGAGAGGCACGTATCGAGGCCGATGAAGTCCGCGAGTTCGAGCGGGCCCATCGGATGGTTGGCGCCGAGCTTCATGGCTGTGTCGATCGATTCTACCGTGCCGACGCCTTCATACAGCGTGTAGACCGCCTCGTTGATCATCGGCATCAGGACGCGGTTGACGATGAAGGCCGGGAAGTCTTCGGCGTTGGTGACGTGCTTGTTCAGGCGCTCGACGATGTGGACGGCTGTTTCATAGGTCTGCTGGTCGGTGGCGAGCCCGCGAATGACCTCGACCAGCTTCATCAGCGGCACGGGGTTCATGAAGTGGAGGCCGATGAAGCGCTCGGGGCGGTCGGTCGCGGCGCCGAGGCGGGTGATCGAGATGGACGAGGTGTTGGTCGCCAGCATCGCCGTCTTCGGCACCTTGAGGCATACCTCGTCGAAGATGGCGCGCTTGACGGCTTCCTTCTCGGTGGCGGCCTCGATCGCGAACTCGACGTCGGCGAACGCGTCCAGCGTGGTGACAGGCTTGATGCGGCGCATGCCTGCGTCGCGTTGTTCGACCGAGATCATGCCGCGATGGACCTGACGCTCCATGTTGCGCTGGATGGTCTTGATTCCGGCATCAAGCCGTTCAGCCGAAACATCGTTAAGGACAACGTCAAAGCCGGCCAGCGCGCAGACGTGCGCGATGCCGTTACCCATCTGTCCTGCGCCAATGACGCCGATGGTGCGAATGCCGGTCATGCGGTGCGACGCCTGTATTGTGAATCCACTTACGCTATCACGCGAACCGAAGCCCGCGAGTCTTCGCTATTCGCACATGCACAAGGGAGAGTGAAGAAGCCTTCATGTGTGACGTTTGCGCACCAGAGGCTGTATGTTCACGAGCGCGTGAGGATAAACCTGCTGCAACGCCCTCCTAAAGGGGCGCCTTTTTTCCTTCTGGGCGCCGCCGGGCGCTGTATACTGCGCCGAAACAACGGTCGGTCCCCCAGTCAGGGCGTGGGCCGGTAATCTGGGAGGTCTTGATGTTGAAGTGGATTTGTGCGGCTGCGTTTGCCGCGGCAGTGGCCGGACCGGCCTTCGCCCAGAAGACCGATCTTCCGGATCGTCCGCTGAAGCAGACCACGGCGTTCAATGACGCCCCGCTCAAGGAAGGCCTCGCTGCGATCAAGCAGGGCGGCGAGTGTACCGTCGTTTACATTGTCGGCGTCGACGGCAAGGCGAAGGACATCAAGCCGGAATGCACCCCGGCGGAAATGGCGCCCTACGCTGTGCGCCTGATCGAGACCGGCGCATGGCAGTCCGAGATCACGGGCGGCGAGTTCTTTGATTCCTATCCGCAGAAGCAGGTCTTCAAGTTCGGCACCGTCACCAACGCCGCCGCGGTTGATCCGCGCGGCGAAAAAGCGCCGGTCGTTGTGAAAGAGATGAAGCCGGAAGACATCGCCGCCGCAGTCAGCCGTGTGCGCAGCGGCGCCAAGTGCAATGTGACGCTCACTGTTGGCGCCGATGGCAAGCCGAAGGACATCGCTCCGAACTGCACGCCAACTGACATCAACTCGCGGGTCAACGAAGCCGTCAAGAAGATGATGTTCCAGCCGGGTCTCAAGGGCGGTCAGCCTGTCGAT
>CALMWO010000593.1 GCA_937873805.1 uncultured Hyphomonadaceae bacterium | reverse complement strand
CTGTCGGCGCTCTGTCCGCCTTCTACCACGACTCGACCAACGTCGATGATCCGCAGCAGCGCAAGGTCGCGCAGCATCGCATGATCGCGAAGATGCCCACGATCGCCGCTCGCGCCTTCAAGTATCACACGGGTCAGCCGTTCGTTTCGCCGCGCAATGAACTCGATTACGCATCGAACTTCCTGCGCATGTCGTTCGCCGTGCCGGCGGAAGACTACAAGGTGAACCCGGTTCTCGCGCGCGCGATGGATCGCATCTTCATCCTGCACGCTGACCACGAACAGAACGCCTCGACCTCGACCGTGCGTCTCGCCGGCTCGTCGGGCGCCAATCCGTTCGCGTGCATCGCGGCTGGCATCGCCTGTCTCTGGGGTCCGGCTCACGGCGGCGCCAATGAAGCTGCGCTGCAAATGCTGCAGGAAATCGGCACGGTCGAAAACGTGAAGAAGCATGTCGACAAGGTGAAGAACAAAGTCGACGGCGTCCGCCTGATGGGCTTCGGCCACCGCGTGTACAAGAACTACGACCCGCGCGCGACGGTTATGCAGAAGACCTGCCGCGAAGTGCTGAAGGAAGTGGGCGTCAACGACCCGCTGCTTGAAGTCGCCATGGAACTCGAACGTATCGCCCTGTCGGATGAGTACTTCATCGAGAAGAAGCTCTACCCGAACGTGGACTTCTATTCGGGCATCACCCTTAAAGCGATGGGCTTCCCGGTGTCGATGTTCACCGTGCTGTTCGCCCTCGCCCGCACCGTGGGCTGGATCGCCCAGTGGGAAGAAATGACAACGGACAAGACGCAGCGCATCGGCCGCCCGCGCCAGATCTACACGGGCGCTGCACAGCGCGACTACACAGCGATATCGTCGCGCGGCTAATTCACGGCAAACTTCGAAATGGAAAAGGGCGGCTCTCGGGCCGCCCTTTTTGTTTCAGGAGAGCTTCAGGATCGTCTCGGCAGCGATCTCGGCCGCCGGGCGGCCTGTTCCAGCCATGATGCGCAGGGCCTCCCGCTGGCCATCCTGCTGGCTTTTGAGCACACGCGGATTAGCGAGACGATCCTCAACCGCTTGCTCGATGTTTCTCGCGTTGAAACTCGTCTGGAGGAATTCCGGGATCACTTCGCGATTGGCGGCAACATTCACAAGGGCGGAGAAGCGGGACTTGAAGAGGAAAAAGCGCAGCAGCGCCCATGTGATCCAGCCAAGCTTGTAGCCTGTAACCACGGCGGCGCCCTGCGCGGCCAGCTCTGTCGTCACGGTTCCTGAGCATGCGATCGCTACCGTCATCGCGGCATAAGCATCGGCCTTTTCCGCTTCTTCCTTCACCAGCACGATTGGAAAATTTTGTGACCCGGCGAGCGCTTCCACTTCATGGATGACGCTTGGCGCAACCATGCAGACCACGTGTCGGCGCGGATCGCGTTCCCGAACAATGCGCGTCGCTTCCATCAACGTTGGCGCGACGCGACGCATCTCCGCCTTCCGGCTACCTGGCAGAAGCCCGACGACGGGCGCATCCAGCGGAATTCCGTGGCGGATGCGAAACGCGGCGCTGTCGCCCTTGGGCAGACGATGCAAGGCAGGATTGCCGATCACGGTCGTGGGCAGATTCCATTTTACATAGAATGGCTGCTCGAATGGATGAATGCAAAGGAGGTGGTCGACCCATTGGGCCAGAACACGCGCCCGCCCGGGACGCGTGGCCCAGACTTGCGGGCCGATCAGCTTGATACGTTTGGCGCGCACGCCTCGCAGCTTGAGGGCGCGGGCGACGCGCCACATGAAGCCCCAGCTATCAATCAAGACGACACTGTCCGGGTCGGCTTTGATGATCGCGTCCGCGGTATCTTCAACAGCCTGCTTTACGCGGCCATATGCTTTAAGCCCCTCGACGAGGCCAAGCACCGCCAGCCCGGACATATCAACATCGGTATGCGCACCTCGGTCGCGCATACGGGCGCCACCAATTCCGGAGATCCTGACGGAGGGATCGGCGGCTCGCAGGGCATCGATGACGTCGGCGCCGAACGCGTCGCCTGAATCTTCAGCCGCAACGAGAAAGACGTGGCTCACGCGACTTCCGCCGCGGTGAAACCGTAGATGAAAATCCCGAGTTCATTGGCAGCGTTTGCCACATTGCCCCGATCGACAACCAGCGCCGCGCCAGCTTCCACTGCAATGCCGGCAAGGCCGGCTTTCGCTGCGCCCTGAACGGTCGTGACGCCGATCGTGGGAAGATCGATTCGGCGTTCCTGCTGGGGTTTGGGACGCTTCACCAGAACGCCACGCCGCGCCTCCGGTGTGCCGCGAATTTCAACGGGCAACTCCGCGACGCGCGCCAACATGCGGTCGGTGCCCTCTTGCGCCTCGACAGCAAGGATAAGGCTCGCGCAGGAAACAGCGCCCTGTCCGATCTCGAGTGACCCGGAGATCTTCGCAACCTCGGCGGCGCGGCGAATATCGGGCCAGTGATCGGCCCCTGGTGACATCGCGCCGAGTGGGCCAGCCTGAACCAGGAGATCGTTCAGCACGTCATCAGCGCCGACAATACGGAAACCCGCCTCCGCGAAAACGTCCATCACGGCGCGAAGCAGCGCGTCATCGCCTTTCTTGGCGGCGGCAAGAATTTTCGGAAGCGATTGAACGCCCTTGAGGTCGAGCTTCAACGCGCTGAAATCGGGCCGCTTCAGCGAACCTGCGAAGACCATCTCTTCGCAGCCTTCCTTCTTCATCAACTGGATCAACCGCCCAATTTCTCCAACGGAGAGCTCGGGCCCATCAAACTCTTCAAGAAGAGAGGCCTCGGCGAATCCCTTGAGGCCCACGACGAGAGGATTGCGTCCCGTCCTGCGCGCTTGTTCAGCCACGCGACGGGGAAGATCGCCACCGCCCGCAACGATGGCCAGGCGTGGCAAAGCCATCAGCTGGCCCTCGGCGTGCAGAGCGGGCGCTTTTCTCCGGCGCGAATGAAATCGACGATGCGAATGATTTCAGGAACGGCAGCATACTGCTCGGCGACCGCTTTGAGGCGGTCTTCGAAGAATCCCCCGCCATGGAACAGCTCGCGATAGACGCTGCGCAGTTGGTGGATTGTCTCGCGCGTCGCGCCCCGGCGCTTCAGGCCGACTATGTTCAAACCATTCAGGTAGCCATGGTTGTCGACCATGCCAAACGGAATGACGTCGCCAACAACGGCAGCGCAGCCGCCAATAAAGCCTCCCATGCCAATGCGACCAAGCTGGTGGATCGCCGAGTTGCCACCAAGGATGGCGAAATCGTCAATCGTTGCCAGCCCGCCACTGACAGCGTGGGTCGCATAGATCACGTTGTTGCCGACAATGTTGTCGTGGCCGATGTGCGAGCTATTCATAAAGAAGCCGCGACTACCAACGACGGTCTGACCCCTGCCCTGCGCCGTACCAAGGTGGAAGACCGAACTCTCTCGGATGAGGTTGTCCGTTCCAATCAGGAGCTTCGTGTCCTCACCTTTGTATTTTGTATCTTGCGGAGGATGACCCAGTGCGGCGAACGGAAACACCTGCGTCCGGGCGCCGATCGTGGTCGAACCAGCAACCGAGACGTGAGAGACCAGCCTTACGCCTTCACCCAGTTTTGCCTTGCCTGAAACAACGCAGAACGGGCCGATGTCCACGCCGTCGGCAAGCTCCGCGCCCTTTTCGACGATCGCTGTTGGGTGGATTGAAACTGCCATGCGTACCGGAACCCTTGCCGGGATGGCCCGGCTAATCCTGCTGTTCGGAACGCTTTTGCGCTGCCCGCGCGAGCCATGCA
>CALMWO010000592.1 GCA_937873805.1 uncultured Hyphomonadaceae bacterium | reverse complement strand
TCCATCACCAGCCAGACAAAGATCGCCATGGCGAATGGGGCAAGAATGCGTGCGCCCTGGTTTAGGACAAAACCAATCGCGACGGTGGCGATGATCCACACCCCCGCCGTCATCCATGTCCGGTTCGTCATTCCGCCCGATTGCTGCATAGTTCGAAACTTATGCCGCGTCGGCGCATGTGCAAAGCCGGTTTCCGTACCGGCGCCCGATTGTCTTGCGGGCGGAGCCGCCTCTGCTAGCAATGGGCTTCTTCCCGGAGTTGGACATGAGCGACAGCATCTTCCTTGGCGGCGGCGGGCCTGACCACAAGTCGCCCCAGAACCTGCTATTGGCGCGGGCCAACCGGCATGGCCTCGTGGCCGGCGCCACCGGCACTGGCAAAACCGTGACGCTGCAGGTCATGGCCGAACAGTTTTCTGCCGCGGGCGTTCCCGTTTTCTGTGCTGATGTTAAGGGCGATCTGTCCGGCATCTGCGTCGCTGCAACCCCCGAGGGCAAAGGTCTCGAGAAAATCAACGAGCGGGTTGCCGCCATCGGGATGGACCCGATCACGTATCAGGCGGCCCCATGCATTTTCTGGGACATCTACGGCAAGCGCGGCCATCCGATCCGCGCGACCGTGTCTGAGATGGGCCCCCAGCTTCTTTCTCGCCTGCTCCAGCTCAACGAGACGCAGGAAGGCGTCGTCACGATCGCCTTCCAGTATGCCGACGACAACGACCTGCTGCTGCTCGACTTCAAAGATCTGCGTAGCCTGCTGACGCATGTTTCCACAATCGCTCCGGAAATTCAGCGTACCTACGGCAATGTCGCTGCCGCATCGATTGGCGCCGTGCAGCGCCAGCTCCTGATGCTCGAGCGGGAAGGCGCGGAGACATTTTTTGGCGAACCCGCGTTGGAGCTGACCGACTTCATGCGGGTCGGCGCCGACGGTCGCGGCTATATAAATGTGCTGGACGCCACAACGCTGATCAACTCGCCGCGCCTTTATTCCACTTTCCTGCTTTGGCTGCTGGCCGAACTGTTCGAGCAACTTCCCGAGGTGGGTGATCCTGAAAAGCCCAAGCTCGTCTTTTTCTTCGACGAAGCCCACCTCCTGTTCAACGACGCGCCCAAGGCGCTGGTCGACAAGATCGAGCAGGTTGTCCGGCTGATCCGATCGAAAGGCGTCGGTGTGTATTTCGTCACGCAGAACCCGCGCGATTTGCCAGAGAACGTGCTCGCTCAGCTCGGTTGCCGGGTCCAGCATGCTCTGCGCGCCTATACGCCAACCGAGCGCAAGGGCGTGAAGGCAGCCGCCCAGAGCTTCCGCCCCAACCCGAACCTCGACACCGAAACAGCGATCACGGAACTTGGAACGGGCGAGGCCCTGGTCTCTTCGCTTGACGCCAAGGGCGCCCCCACCGTGGTTGAGCGGACATTGATCCGCCCCCCCGCATCGCGCCTCGGCCCGGCGACCGACGTAGAAAGAGCGGCTGTGCAGGCGGTAAGTCCGGTGGCGATGAAATACGACACCACAATCGATCGTGAGTCGGCCTACGAGATCCTGACGGGCCGCGAAGCGGTCGCCGCCAAGGAAGCCGAAACGCTTGCGAAGCAGCAGAAGGCCGAGGCTGAAGCGGCCAAGGCGCGTCGCGAAGCCGCAAAGGCCGCGCCGAAAGCTGTTCCACGTGCGCCAGCTTCAAAAGCGCCTGCGCCCCGTAAATCAACGCGCCAGACGCCGACGGAGGCAGCCACCAGCACGTTCATGCGCACGGCCACCCGTGAACTCACCAAGTTCGTGTTCCGCGGCATGTTCGGCAACCGGAAGCGCTAGCCGGCCATGTGCGGAAAGTTCACTCAGCTGGTGGCATGGGAAGATGCTCTCGTCTTCTTCTCCGGGCTGATGGAGCCGACGCCAGACGAAGCGCCGGTGGTTTTCGCGACCCCCATGCGGTCGGCGTGGATCATGCGTCTGGACGAGGCGGGCAAACGCGAGCGCGTGAAAATGCGCTGGGGTTTCTCCAACCCCGGATCGGAAGCCTTCAAGCCCGACCACATGCACGCCCGCAGCGAGACGATCGACAGCAAGCCCACATTCTCGGAGTCCTTCTCTGAGCGCCGCGGCATATTGATGGTTGATACCTTCAATGAAGGTGAGGAACAGCCAAGCGGCAAGACCAAGCAATGGGTTGTTCGTCCGAATGACCGGAAACCCATTGCGATTGCTGTGATCTGGCAAGAGTGGGAAGGCGATGCCGGTTCCATCTCGTGCTTCGTTCAGGCGACCGTGCCCGCCAATGCGCTCATCTCGAAAATAACCGACCGCATGCTTGCGGTCATCAACCCAGAAGATTGGCCTGTATGGCTCGGCGAGCGCGACGCACCATTGAAGGACGTGAAGGCGCTCCTCCACACACTTGAGGATGAGGGCAAATGGGAGATGACGGAGCAGGCTGCATCGAAGCCTGCGAAGGCGCCGAAGACGAAGCCGCAGATGGATCTCTTCTGATGTTCGTTCGCTGAACATCATCGCGATCTGCGCGCCGCAAAAAAATCTCGAAAAAGTTTTCTGGAAGTCGCGTGAACGCGATTCTGGAAACTTCGCGTTCAGCTTCTCGATGCAGTTTGCACTCCATCAGATCAACACGGCGAGCACGAACGCGTCGCCGGTTCAACAAAGAAGCAGGAGTGCAGAATGCCTACCTCGAAAAAGAAGACGCCGAAGAAGTCGACCGCCAAAATCATCGCCATGCCCGTGCCGATGCCATCCGCTCCGATGCCGAGTGCATCGGTGGCGACCGTGATCCCGATGCGCCCGGCGCCCATGGCCGCCAAGCATGCGGTGAAAAAGAAAGCGGCGAAGAAGGCGCGCAAGGTTGTCGCCAAAGCGGTGGCAAAGCGCATGACGAAAAAGCCCGCTCCGAGGAAGATGGCCGCGGCTTCTGTGAAGAAGCCCGCCCGTCAGGTCGCGAAGAACAAGAAGTAAGCGTCAGCCGAACCTTTCGATGATCCAACGGCGCGACCTTCACGGTCGCGCCGTTTGCATTTCCAGCTGTGCCGCTGGTCGTAATTCACAGACTCCCACAAAAGTGTTCTTGAAATGTTCGCATCGCTTTGCTAGCAATGCGTCGTTGGGTTCCAGAAGACTGGAAATGGGGGCGGGCCGTGATCAGCCGCATCACCACGTTTGCGTTCGAGGGTGTGGAGGCGCGCCCGATCGACGTGCAAGTGCAGCTTTCCGGCGGCGCAAACGCTTTCAATATTGTAGGTCTCCCGGACAAGGCAGTAGGCGAAAGCCGCGAGCGGGTGAGGGCAGCCTTTACGGCGCTGGGTCTTTCGCTTCCGCCTGAGCGCACGACCGTCAATCTGGCGCCTGCGGACCTGCCCAAGGAAGGCAGCCATTACGATCTTGCGATCGCGCTTGCGATACTTGCTGCGATTGGCGCGATCCCGCGCGACAGTCTCGAAGGCGTCGCCGCGATCGGTGAGCTTGCGCTCGATGGCGCGCTCGCCAGCACGGCGGGTGCGCTCCCCGCTGCAATGGCGGCTGAAGGCATGGAGATGGCGCTGGTTTGCCCCGCAGTTTGTGGCGCGGAAGCGGCATGGTCTGGCGGAACCGTGCTTGCGGCCCCGACGCTCATAGCGCTGGTGAATCACTTCAACGGGTCTCGTCCGATCATGCCGGCGAAATCCGGTCCGCTGGCGGATGCAGCGCCCGTGCCGGATTTGCGCGATGTGAAGGGTCAGGAAGGCGCCAAGCGTGCGCTTGAGATCGCCGCGGCTGGCGGACACAACCTCTTGATGATCGGACCGCCTGGTTCGGGCAAATCGATGCTGGCGCAGCGTCTGCCGGGGCTCCTCCCTCCGCTGTCGGCGCGTGAGTTACTTGAGGTCAGTCAGGTCCATTCCATTGCCGGTCTGCTCGAACGTGGACGGCTTTCACGCGCCCGCCCGTTTCGTGCGCCGCACCATTCGGCCTCCATGGCGGCAATGGTCGGCGGCGGCATCAAGGCCAAGCCGGGCGAAGCGTCGATGGCGCATCACGGCGTGCTGTTCCTGGATGAACTTCCCGAATTCACGGCGCAGGTGCTCGATAGTCTGAGGCAACCGCTCGAGAACGGCGAAGCGGTGATTTCGCGCGCCAATCGGCATGTTCGGTATCCCTCGCGCTTCCAGCTTGTTGCTGCAGCAAACCCCTGCAAGTGCGGAGGCGGGGCAGGCGCCTTCGCCTGCCGAAAAGGGCCGGCTTGCCAAGCGAACTACTTCTCGCGCATCTCCGGCCCCTTCCTCGACCGTATCGACCTCTTCGTTGATGTGGCGCCGGTCACTGCGACCGACTTGACGCTGCCGCCTCCCGTCGAAGGCACTGCAGAAGCTGCGGCCCGCGTCGCGATCGCCCGCGATCGCCAGATGAAACGCTATGGCGAAGCTCCTGGAAGTCGTCGCCCTGTCAATGCCGATGCGCCGTCATCTGATATCGACAGCCTGTGTGCGCTGGATGCCAATGCTCGCGCGCTTGTTGCGAAGGCGGCCGAGCAACTCTCGCTCTCGGCCCGCGCCTATCATCGCATCCTCAAAGTTGCGCGCACCATTGCAGACCTTGATGGCGCGGGCAGCGTCGCGCGTGTTCACGCTGCAGAAGCTCTGACCTATCGTTTTCGCTCGGCCACGCCCGCCATGCCTGGCCGTCAGGGCGCTGCGTCGGGTCTCGCGTTTTGATGCAAAATGCCCGCGTGGGAGGGCTTTTCCTGCGCGACAGGCGTCTGCGTTAATCCTCTGGTCAGTGCGGCGCCTACAGTGTCCAGGCCATGACTCAGGCCGCCGATAACAACGAAATAAAAGCCACAGAAGCTGTCGCAGGCGAGGTTCTGTCAGGTGCAGCGCGCGGGTGGCCGGGTGCTGCTCTTTCCGTCGGCCCGAATGGTGTTGTTCTGGCTGCTAGCCCTCTGTCCGGCCTGATGACCGGCATGAAGGCGCCGTTCGATCTTCCCGCAGCGCCGATCGCTTCGCAGATCGTCGACAGGGCGGGCCGCCACTGGCGAGTATCGGCGCCGGTTGCGGGCGTGCGTCTCGCCACGGCTGATCTTCGCGAAGAGCCGGATGCTGCACACCGTTTCACGGCAGCCGTCAGTCATGAAATCCGCACGCCGCTCAACGGCATTCTCGGCATGGCTGCGCTGCTGGAGGAGGGCGAGCTTTCCGCCTCGCAGCGCGACTATACCAACGCCATCCGCAAGTCCGGCGCGCGCCTCCTTGATCTTCTCAACAACGTGCTCGATTTTTCACGCATGGAAGCCGGCGACATTCCGCTGGATGCCGCTCCGTTCGACCCATCGGATCTCGTGCAGGATGTGGCTGAGCTTCTTGCGCCCCGCGCGCACTCAACGGGTCTCGATATTGCCGCCATCGTTCACCCCGACTTGCCGCAACGCATGGTTGGTGATGCCGGTCGTCTGCGGCAGATCCTGTTCAATCTCGCAGGCAATGCCGTGAAGTTCACAGAGACGGGCTCGGTCTTGATCGAGGCCCGTCCAGGTGAAGGTGGCAAAGGTCTCGAACTTGTGGTCCGCGACACCGGTGCAGGCGTTCCCGAGCACGCTCGCGCGAGACTGTTCGATGCATTCAGTCAGGTGAGCGCTGCGGATGCACGTCGCGATGGTGGTGTTGGCCTCGGCCTTGCCATTGTCGCCCGGCTTGTCGCGGCGATGAAGGGGAGGGTGAGCCTCTCCTCATCCTACGGTCATGGCGCCATGTTTGTGGTCGAACTGCCGCTGGAGGCCGGCCCGCAGCCTGCTGCCGCTGTTCGGGCTCGCGCCCGTCGCCCGCTTCATGTTGCTCTTGATCTTCCGCCAGCGTCGCGTCTCGCGATTGTTGCCGCGCTCGCACACGGGAATGCGCACCTGGTCAACAACACTGGCGAGGCCGATCTCGTCATTCTGGATGCAGCCCTTCCTCCCGCACAGATCGAGGCCGTTGCCCGCAGGAAGCGGACGCTGATCGTGTTGAGGCCCGGCGATCGATCTCGCCTCGAAACGTTCCGTGAGATGGGATGCGCTGGCTATCTGATCCGCCCGCTCCGCGCCGCGTCGATTGTTGAACGGGTCGGTCTCACATTGGCGGGCGCCGTTCAGTCGGAGCCACGAACCGAGATTTGTAAACCCGGCGAGGCCGGCTCTGTGCTGATTGCCGACGATAATGCTGTGAACGCACTTCTAGCCCGCAGCGCCCTTACTGCCGCCGGATTTCGCGTGGACACTGCCGGAACCGGGGCTGAAGCGCTGGAAAGAATGAGCGAAACCCTTTATTCCGTGATCTTCATGGATATCCGCATGCCTGTGATGGATGGCCTCGAGGCGACACGCCGCATTCGCGCGCTTGCCGGCCCCGCCTCGCAGACCCCCATCGTGGCGCTGACGGCGGATATCGATCCCGAGCTTGAAGAGAACTGCCGCAAGGCCGGCGTCTCGCAGCTTGCTGCCAAGCCCATCGATCCGCCGCGTCTGCGCGAGATCGCGATGCGCTGGGTCCAGTTTCGTCAGAAGGCTGCAGAATGACCAAGTCTATGCAGGGTGCGGACGGCAATAAGCCAACACCCCGCTGGCTGCGCGCGCTCAGGTCTCTCAAAGACCGGAAGATGCTGGCAATGCTGTTGCTGGCGCTGGCTGCGGGCATTCCCTATGGCGCTGTGCTCGGCACGCTGAATGCGTGGCTGACGGAGGAGGGCATCACGCCCGGTGAGATCGGTGTGCTTTCGGTCATCATCCTCGCCTATAGCTACAAATTCATCTGGTCGCCGGGGCTGCAGAAGGCGTCATTCCCGAAGATCGGGATTCCATTGCTGGAGAAGTTGGGGCCGCGGCGTGCGTGGTTGCTTACCATGCAGGTGATCATCGCCGTGTTGCTGGTGGCGCTGGCCTTTTCGCAACCGGCGAAATCCATCGCCTATGTGGCGATGATCGGTGTGCTGGTGGCGTTTGCTTCGGCGACGCACGACATCGTGCTGGACGCCTGGCGCATCGAAGTGGCGACGAGCGATGAGGACAAGGACATCATGTCCGCGCTCTATCAGTTCGGCTATCGCATCGCCGGGTTGTTCACTGGCCTGTTTGCGCTGATGCTGGCGGACCATATCGCGTGGTCGATCATCTATGGCCTGATCGCTGTCGGCATGATCGTGGCGACGATCGGCACGTTTGTAGCGCCAGAGCCGGATCATGCGGCCGAGCAGGCGAACGGTCGCGACAAGCGGCCGACATTTGCGGGCGGCTTGTCGCGCGACATGATCCGCTATTCGGTCGGCGCCGTAGCGCTGGGCTGGGCGATCGCGATCTTCCTGATCGGCGCGTTCACCGTGGGGTCGCTGACCTCGACGCCGCCGCCAAGTGCATCGAAGTTCACGCTGGAACAAGGGCCGCTCATCGTCTTCCTGTCGGTAATCATGCCGGGTCTGGTGGCAGCCTGGCTGCTGCGTCGTTCGCCGACTACGGCTCCGCACAGGGAACCGACGGGCGGAAGGCTCAACAAGGTAACGGACGCACTGTTCCACACGGTGCTCGATCCGTTGATGGACTTGGTACAAAGGCTGAAATGGGCGGCGGTGCTGATCCTGGTGCTGGTGCTGTCCTACCGCTTCGTGGATCTGATCTGGGGGAGCTTCGCCTATACTTTCTATCTCGGTGATCCAGCCGCCGGACTGACGAGCAATCCGGCGATCAGCCTCGGTGCGCTGGGGCATACGAATACCGATGTGGCGATTGCTTCGAAGACATTCGGAGTTCTGGCAACTGTTGCGGGTGCGGCGGCGGGCGGGGCGATGCTGCTGTTCATCGGACGATTGCCTTGCCTTGTGATCGGCGCGTTCTTGAGTGCGATCACTAATCTCCTGTTCGCGGATCTTGCTGCGGGTGGGGTAGGAATGAACGCATTCCTAGGTGCGACGGGAGTGGGCGGCGCGCTTGGCGCAACCGGGATGGATCCCGCGCTGTCGCGTCTCACTGTTGCGATCGCGATGGAGAACCTGGCGAGCGGGCTCGCGAGCGTGGCGTTCGTCGCCTACCTGACGTCGATCGTGAATCCGCGATTTGCAGCGGTTCAGTATGCGCTGCTGGCATCGTTGACCATGCTGATCGGCTCGCTGGGGCGCGTGCCGATGGGCGAGTTCATCGACACCAATGGCTTCCACAGCTTCTTCGTGCTGACGGCCTGGCTTGGCATGATCGCTGTTGTGCTGAGCGCGGCGGAGTGGTGGCGGCAGGCCAGCCAGCCGAAGCCTGTTGAGACGGGCACTACCCCGCAGCCCGCGGAATAGGTCTTCCCGCCAGACGCGCCGCTGATGCAGCGCGCGGTCGGGTAAGGGCCCTGCGGTCCAGAGCTCAGCCGTTCGTGTTGTACGCGGCGAACGCTGCGAGGTTCACGATGTCCTGCGCCGTCGCATCGAGTTGAGCGATTTGCACCGAGGATTTAAGTCCGACCAGCAACGGACCAATCACGGTCGCGCCGCCAAGGGCTGCTGCAAGGCGCGTGGAAATGGCGGCCGAGTGAATGGCAGGCATCACCAGCACGTTTGCCGGACCCGTCAGGCGGCAGAACGGATAGAGGCGGCGCGCTTCGGGGTTGAGGGCGACATCAACTGCCATCTCGCCATCATACTCGAAGCCCACATCGCCCTTCGCATCAAGCAGGGCGACTGCATCACGCACTTTCGCCATGCGTTCGCCCGGCGGGTTGCCGAAGGTTGAGTAGGACAGGAAAGCCAGGCGCGGTGTGAAGCCGAGCTTCAGTGCAGCTTTCGCAGCAGACAGGGCGATCTCGGCCAGATCCTTCGCGTCGGGCATTTCGGTAACGCTGGTGTCGGCAATCAGCATCGGGCCGGTCTTGCCGATGATGATCGACACGCCGATCGGCCGCACGTCCTCGCGCTCGTCGACCGCCAGGAGCACGTCCGAGATCGACGTGGCGTAGTTGCGCGTGACGCCGGTCACCATGCCGTCGGCCTGGCCCAGCGCCACCATGGTCGCTGCAAACACGTTGCGGTCCTGGTTGATCAGGCGCTGCGCATCACGCTGCAGATAACCGCTGCGCTGAAGGCGCTTGTAGAGATAGGCCGTCATCGTCTCGTTCTGGTCGGAAACGCGGGCGTTGACGATTGCAATCTCGCCGGCCGGAATACCGAGCAGCTGCATGTTGCGCGTCACTTGTTCGTCGCGGCCGACAAGGATCGGCTCGCCCAGTTCCTGCGTTTTGAATTGCCAGGCGGCGCGGATCACGGCGGGTTCCTCGCCCTCCGCGAATACGATCCGCTTACGTTTGTCCTCGCGGCGAACGGTGCCGTAAATGCGTTGCAGGAAGCCCGCCGCAGGGTTGAGGCGCTGCGCGAGGCTGTCGCGATAGGCGTCCATGTCCGTGATCGGCTTGCGTGCGACGCCAGTATCCATCGCGGCCTGCGCGACAAGTGGCGGCACGTACCAGATGAGGCGCGGATCGAACGGGGCGGGGATGATGTAATCGGGTCCGAACGTCGGGCGCGCGCCGGCATAGGCGGCGGCCACTTCATCCGGCACGTCCTCGCGCGCCAGTTGGGCAAGCGCCTTAGCTGCGGCGACCTTCATCTCTTCGTTGATCGTGCGCGCGCGCACGTCGAGCGCGCCGCGGAAAATATAGGGGAAGCCCAGCACGTTGTTGATCTGGTTCGGATAGTCAGAGCGGCCTGTGGCGATAATCGCATCCGAACGAACTTCGCGAATGTCCTCCGGCGTAATTTCCGGGTCCGGGTTCGCCATCGGGAAGATCATGGGGTTCTTGGCCATGGACTTCACCATGTCTTTCGACACCGTGCCCTTGGCTGACAATCCCATGAACACGTCCGCGCCTTCGAAGGCTTCAGCCAGCGTCCGCTTCTTGGTTTTCACCGCGAAGCCGGATTTGAACTGGTCCATACCTTCGGTGCGGCCCTCATAGATGACGCCCTGGCGATCAACCATCAGGATATTGTCGCGTTTCACGCCGAGATGGCGGATGAGCCCGGCGACGGAAAGGCCCGCCGCGCCCGCGCCCGAAATGACCACCTTCACGTCAGACAGCTTGCGGCCCGTGATCTTCCAGCCCTCGCCATCGCGCACGGCCCGCGTGCGGATCACGGTCGCGTCCGACCCCGCGCCCGGCTCCGACAGGCCGAAGCACATGGATGTTCGCCCGGCCATCATGTCGGCAAGGCATCGCGTACGTGCT
>CALMWO010000591.1 GCA_937873805.1 uncultured Hyphomonadaceae bacterium | reverse complement strand
GTTCAAGAGGACTGGATCCCCGCCTGCGCGGGGAACGCGTACTCGAAGAGTACGCTTCCGGGATGACAAGTGGTGTGAAGAGCATGCCCGCTCGGGCTATGCGGGGTCAGACCGATTGCACGACGTTCGGGCGGAGGGGCGTGCGGGATTCGGGTTGGCCGTAGGCGCGTCTGGCTTCCGTGGCAGTGACCCTGGTTGGGGTGACCTGGCCGAGGATGTGGGCGCCGAAGGACGGGGTGAACCAGAGGTGGGCTTCGTGGCGGGCGCGGGTGGCGGTGTGCGCCGGTTCGACACGGCGATCCTCTTCAGCCGTGCGGCGGTCTTCGAACCGCTGACGGCGATCCTCACTCAGGTACACAAAAGGTGCAGCCTCGACGCGCATGCAGGGTCAACTGCAAACGCCGCGCCGCGTTCCGTTTACGACTATGACCTTTGGGGAAGGGTGGTTAACCGGGCAGCTTCACCGCCCCGTTGCCGCTACGGCTTGTCCTTGTCGGGCGACGGCATGTAGCTGCCCGTTGCGAGCTGGGCGAGCTGCTTCTGCATTTCTAGCATCTGCTGCTGCATCGCCCGAATGGCGTCGACGCCGGTGGGCGGCGTGAATGGTTTGGGAGCTGCCCCGGGAACGGTGGGCTCTTCCGGCTTTGGCGGCACGGGCACGAAGGGCGCGAAGAACTTCATCGTGTCCTCGAACATCGACATGTTCTTGCGGACCTGTTCGTCGAATGCCTTGGCCTTGTCTTCGCCGACCGTGGTCGACATGTAGTCGCGCCACTTTTCCTGCTGCTGGTTGAAGGTCTTCATCGAGAGTTCGAGATAGGCGGGCAGCATGGTCTGGAAGTTGTCGCCGTAGAACTGGATCAGCTGGCGCAGGAAGGAGACGGGCAGAACGCCTTCCTTCTTGTTCTCCTGCTCGAAGATGATCTGGGCGAGCACGGCGCGGGTGAGATCCTCGCCCGTCTTCGCGTCCTGCACCGAGAAATCCTTGCCCTGGCGGGTCAGCTCGGAGAGGTGTTCGAGTGTTACGTAAGCGGAAGCGGACGTGTCGTAGAGCCGCCGGTTCGCGTACTTCTTGATGATGATCTTTTCGCCGTCGGCGCCGTTCGACTGTGCCAATCTAATCTCCCAGACCCAGTCGCACCGCTGCCTCGTTTCCCCCGGGACAGCTCTGGCTAAGGGCACACATTAAATCGAGTTCAGTCCGTGTTGTAACACGAGTTTTACGCACCTGCACACTCATTCGGCGGGTGCAGCATAAACGCAGCAAAATATTTCGCGCATGTCCCGCCCCTTCGAGACCTTGGACAGGCAGATCGGGTATAACGATCACCAGCTTGTGAGCGGCAGGGAGCGGTCTATGGCGAAGGTGGCGTTGGTTACCGGAGGCACGCGCGGCATCGGGCGAGCCATTACTGAGCGCCTCGCAAAGGATGGCTTCAAGGTCGCCGCCAACTTCGCCGGCAATGAGGAAGCGGCTCGACTATGCGGGCAGGATCTCGGGGTGAGTTGCTACAAGTGGGATGTGGGCGACTATGACGCCTGCGCCGCCGGGATCGAGCAGATCAGCAAGGAGCTCGGGCCGGTTGACGTGCTGGTCAACAATGCCGGCATCACCCGCGACGCGACTTTGCACCGGATGACTCGCCAGCAGTGGGATGAAGTCATCCGCACTGACCTGACATCCGCATTCAATCTCTGCCGATTGACCATCGAGGGGATGCGCGAGCGCAATTTCGGGCGGGTCATCAACATCTCGTCGATCAATGGCCAGAAGGGTCAGATCGGGCAGGTGAACTATTCGGCGGCGAAGGCGGGGCTGATCGGGTTCACCAAGGCGCTGGCGCAGGAGAACGCCAAGAAGGGCATCACCGTGAACGTGATCTGCCCCGGCTACATCGACACGGAAATGGTTCAGGCAGTCCCGGAAAAGGTTCTGGAAGGCATTGTTGCTACGATCCCGGTGGGACGGCTCGGCAAGGCGGAGGAGATCGCGGGATGCGTCTCGTTCCTCGCTGGCGCCGACTCGGCCTTCATGACGGGAGCGACGCTGACAGCCAATGGTGGCCAGTACATCACAGGGTAGGGTTTCAACTGAGGCGAGGCGCCCGTGCAACGGTGCGCCGGATGCGCCTAACGCCTTGTTTTTACTGAATCGCCGAGTCTTGCGTCCGCCGCTGAAAGGCCCCATCGTGACCAGCGGGGCCCAGCATTCGAACAAAGAAATGCCCCCTTTGCCGTGCGTATTGGCGGGGATGATGGTGAAAGAATTTCATATCCCTGTGGCCAGCTCTTTTGGGGCGCGCGCCGCGGCCCTTGCGCTGGTAGTTGCGCTCGCCCCGGGATTCGCCGCACCGGCCTTCGCCCAAGACACCCAGGCCGCCCCGACATTCGCTTCAACCCGCGCCGCCAAGGCGTCCGCGCCCCAGCAGGGCGGGACCTGGTATGTCGACATGGGCTCGGACAAGAACACCGGCTTCGTGCTGGAGCAGCGCGGATCGATGGTGCTGCTCAAGGTGGATGGCAGCGACAACGTGCTGTCGCTGATGCCTGTGCCGGGCCAGCGGGGCGACACGTTCTTCATGGATTATGCAGGCCGCATGGTCCTGCGCGTGACCCAGCAGGGCAATGTGGTGTCGTACATCCACAATGCTTCGGGATCGCCCGCCGAGCCTTCGGCCAAGGCGCCGCCGATCACGCCGGGCGCGATGACAGCCTCGCTCGACAAGATGCGTGCGAGCGCGGCGAGCGAGCTTTCAAAACTGGCAGGGCATGAAGTCACGATCTGGGGGACGCAATCGTTCTCCAGCGATGAAGCGTGGGCGGCCGATGCGCTGAACATCCTCGTGCTCGGCGTGAAGAACGCCAACGGGTTTGCCGGCAAGGCGGCTTCCAAGGTCGAGAAGGTCACGGTGAGGCGCGGCAAGGCGCCGAAGGTGAGCTTCAAGGACGGCGAGCTGACGCTCGACGTGAACCCGGATGATGGCTGGTCCGGCCGCGTGACGCCCGAGGCGATCACCAACTCGCTGACGCAGTCGCGCAACGCGGGCTGAACTTAAGCTGGCGGATTCCAGTTCGGCGGCGCCAGTTCAAATCCTGAATATTCGAAGCCGGGCGAGACCGTGCAACCGACGAGCGTCCATGCGCCGAGGCTGCGCGCGGCTTGCCAATGGTAAGGCTGGACGATGACTTGCGGGCGCTGGCCTGCGCCGAGGTCAGTGCCGAGGATATGCGTGGTGACGCCCTGGCCGTGCGAGAGGCGCAGCTCGATCGGGTCGCCAGCGTAGTAGTGCCAGATCTCCGTGGCGTTGACGCGATGCCAGTGCGAACGGGCGCCCGCGCCCAGGGCATAGTAGATCGACGTGCCGGGCGAGCGCTGGCCTTCAGCCGACGGGATGCGGTGCATCTCTGCAAACCAGCCGCCCTCCGGGTGAGGGATGAGGTTCAGTGTGCGGATTATATCTTCGAGCGTCATTGTCATGGGCGAGGCTTGTAGCTCTTCCTCCGCTTGCGGGGGAAGGGATACAGGCGCGCCACAGAGCGCTTCCTAGAAATTGTTTTTCCGCTCTCTCACTTCGGCGAAGGTCGCAACTGCATCGCCGGGGTGGCCGACGAAGGATTGCAGGTTCGGATCGTCGGCGCGGAGGAAGGGGTTGGTCTTCTTCTCGCGGCCGATGGTGGTGGGGACGGTGGGGATGCCGCGCGCGCGTTTGGCGGTGATGTCTTCGGCGTAGGCGGCGAGATCGCGGTTCGCAGCATCGACGCTGAGCGCGAATTTCGCGTTGGCTTCGGTGTATTCGTGGGCGCAGTAGATCGTCGTGTCGTCGGGCAGGGCGCGGAGCTTGCCTAGGCTGCTCCACATCTGGGCGGGCGTGCCTTCGAAGAGGCGGCCGCAGCCGAGGGCGAAGAGGGTGTCACCGACGAAGGCGATGTGCGCGTCGGGCAGGTTGTAGACGATGTGGCCGAGCGTGTGGCCGGGGGTTTCGTGAACCTTCGCCGTCAGATTGCCGAGCTTGACCTGGTCGCCTTCGCGGAGGACGCGATCGGGCGCTGCCCCGATACGATCGACTTCCTGCGGGCCGACGACCTTTGCGCCGGTCTTCGCGATGATCTCCGCGTTTCCGCCGGCATGGTCGGCGTGCCAATGAGTGTTCCAGATCTGGGTGATCTTCCAGCCTTTGGCGTCGGCTTCGGCGAGGATGCGGGAGGCTTCGGGCGTGTCGATCGTTGCGGTCTCGCCCGTATCCGGGTCGTGCAGTAGGAAGCCGTAATTGTCCTTCAGGCACGGGAACATGTGGACGATGGGTTTGCTCACGCGGTTTACCTTTCCGGCCTGCTCCGGCCCTATATAGGCGTAGGAACGGGCTGCAGGTTAGGGCATGCGTTTCGACATCGACAGGTTGCAGACCTTCTACGGGTCAGCTCTCGGGCGCATGGCGCACGAGATGGTCGCCAAGCGCGTGAGTGCGCTGTGGCCGACGGCCGATGGTCTGGACGTGCTGGGCCTTGGGCATGCGGATGCGCTGCTGGAACCCTATCGGGCGGGAGCGCGGCGGGTGATTTCGGCAGCCCCGGACCTGCAGGGCGCGGAACGCTGGCCTGCCGAGGGAAAGGGCCTGACCACGCTGGTGGAGGACGAGCGGCTGCCATTCCCGGATGCGCTGTTCGACCGGATCATCGTCTGTCACGCGCTTGAGGAGGCGGAGAGCCCGCATCGCCTGCTGCGCGAACTCTGGCGTGTGGCGGCTCCGGAAGCCCGGATTCTGATCATTGTCGCCCACCGACGCGGTCTTTGGGCGCGCGCGGAGTCGACACCGTTCGGACACGGACGGCCCTATACCCGCTCGCAGCTGAACCGGCTGCTTGAGGAGGCGATGTTCCTGCCGCAGGCGTCGGCCAGAGCGGTTTATGCCCCGCCGATCAACTGGGGGATCATCTCAGCGGCGGGAGACGCCTGGGAGCGGATGGGGCGGTTTGCCTGGTCCGGCTTTGGCGGCGTGCTGATGATCGAGGCGATGAAGCGGCTCTATATCGAGCCCGGAACCCCCGCGCGGGGGCGCCGGGTCGTGAAAGTTGCCCCTCAAAAGCGGAGTTTGCGGGCTCCCGTTGACAAAATCCGCGAATAGGTGTTGAAGATGTGTAAGTACAGCGATATATACACCGGGAAGGCGGGTTGATCCGCCACCGAGCAGGAAAGGGAAGCCCAATGAAATATATCACCGCAGTGTTCAAACCGAGCCGTCTGGACGCCGTCCTCGACGCTGTGACCGCCGCTGGCGCGTCGGGCGTGACCGTGACCGAAGTGCGCGGCTATGGCCGCCAGCAAGGCAAGACGGAAGTCTACCGCGGCGCCGAATACGAAGTGCGCCTCCTGCCGAAAGTCCGCATCGAAGTGGCTGTGTCCGACGCCGTCGTCGAGAAAGTCGTCGACGCGATCACGCAAGCCGCCAACACCAACAAGATCGGCGACGGCAAGATCTTCGTGCTCGACCTGGAAGGCGTGCTCCGCATCCGCACCGGCGAGAAGAACGACGCCGCGCTTACCTCGTAAGGTCTGCCAAACTTTCCGGCCGCTGCTCTTCCCCAAGGGCGCGGCCGGCGCGTCGCTGGCCCCAATGCCAATTCGGGCCGGAGCGCTGGCAGCCCACGCCCCCACACCCAAGCAGCCAGAGCTGTGAGCCGCCGGAGGCCGACCCCTCCCGGCGGTTCCGCGCATTTGCATCAGTCCCGGCGGAAAATCAGCTTCGCACACTGAAGTCATCCTCGGGCTTGACCCGAGGATCCTTATTCCAACGGCGCAGGGCTCCGTTGAGGTGAAGAAAGATCCTCGGGTCGAGCCCGAGGATGACTCCCCTTGTTGCTGCGCGCGACGCGTTAGGGGCTACGGCTTGGCGCGATATGGCAGGTAGCCGCGTTCGACCATGCGGCGCAGGGCGTCGTAGGCTTCGGTGAGTTCCTCGTAGGCGCAGCGCAGCGTTGTCAGTTGGGCGATATCCTGAGGCGTCGGCGCCTCGGCCTTTTCAGTCATTGCAATGGACGCCGCGACCCAGCGGGCGCGGGCTTGTGCGGCAGAGATGGCGAGGCGCTGGAAGCGGTTGAGGTCAGCAGGTCCCACGACCTTGGCCAGCACTTCGCGATTGGCGGCAAAGGCGGCGTAGTCGATCTGCTCGAGGTGCGCTCGCAGGGCGCGCTGTTCCTGCGGATCGAGATTGGCTTCGGGTTCGAAGTGATCGCGAACCTTGCGGACCGAGGACGTCATCGTGAAAGACATGGCGCAGACTCCGGGCCCGCAGAGGGCGCGGGCCGACGCGGCAAGCGTGCGCTTATGCCGTTAGCAAGTGGTTGACCGGATTTGCGCAATTGCGCCGACGCCGCAGCGTCAGGCCTTCGTCCGCTCCAGAACGAAGACGAGTTCTTCGGCTGTCCAGTTGAGGCGGGAGAGGGATTTGCCGGTGACGGGCTTGCCGTTGACGGCGGTGGCAGCCGCGACAGTGAGGCCGGCTTCGGCGGCGAGTTCGGCCATGTCGCGGGCGGTGCAGGGGCGGCGGGCGCCGTCGGACCACCAGCCGCTGGATGAGCCGAGATTGGGAATGCGGCCCGTGGTCAGCAGCGTGGTGCGGACTTTCCAGTGGCCGTAATTGCGGAATGAAATGATGACCCGGCGCGCGATGCGCGAGAGTTCGTCGAGCACGAATTTGGGGCGCGCGAGTTCCTGGATCGTCTTGGACAGGATGGCGACATCATAGGCGGCGTCCGGGTAGACGGGCAGGTCGGCGTCGGCGTTGCCCTGCACCACGGCGAGGCCCTTGGCGACGCAGCGGTTCACACCTGCCTGTTCGACTTCGAGGCCGCGCGTGCGGGCGCCGCGTTCGGATTGCAGCAGCTCCATCAGCTGGCCGTCGCCGCAGCCGACGTCGAGCACCAGTTCGCCCTTGTTGATGAACTGGGCGATGGCGACGTGGTCGGCGCGCCTGATGGCTGCTGAACCGGGACCGGACTTCATGCGTCCCTCCGTTTCGGAAGGCCGCGCGCCTGGGCCGCAGCATCGATGAAGCCAAGCAGGGCGGCTTCGAACTCTGGCTCCTCGACGAAGAAGGCGTCGTGGCCCTTGTCGGTCTCGATGGAGACGTAGGAGGTCTCGCACCCGGCGGCGTTGAGCGCGCGGACGAGGTCGCGGTTTTCTTCCGGCGTGTAGTGCCAGTCCGACGAGAATGAGAAGACGCAGAAGCGTGTCTCAAGTCCACGGAAGGCGTTGGCGAGAACACCGCCGTGTTCGGAGGCGAGATCGAAATAATCCATCGCGCGGGTGATGTAGAGATACGAGTTCGCGTCGAAGCGATCGACGAAGGTCTGGCCCTGGTGGCGCAGATAGCTTTCGATCTGGAAGTCGGCGTCGAAGCCGAACGTCTTGGCTTCGCGATCCTGCAGCTTGCGGTCGAACTTCCGCTTGAGGGCGGTTTCCGACAGGTAGGTGATGTGCGCGGCCATGCGGGCGACGGCGAGGCCGCGATCGGGCCGCACGCCTTCGTCGAGATAGCGGCCGCCGCGCCAGTTGGGATCGGCCATGATCGCCTGACGGCCGGTTTCGTAGAAGCCGATATTCTGCGCTGACTGGCGTGGCGCAACAGCGATGGGAACGGCGGCGAAGACGCGGTTGCGCGCCTGGATGGTCCACTCCAGCACCTGCATGCCGCCGATCGATCCGCCGATGGCGAGGAAAATGTCGGTGATGCCCAGCCGCTCCAGCAGCGCGATCTGCGCGCGCGCCATGTCGGCGATAGTGATCATCGGGAAGTCTGTGCCCCAGTAGGCGCCGTCCGGCTTCAGGCTGGCCGGGCCGGTCGAGCCCATGCAGCCGCCCAGCACGTTGGAACAGACGACGAAGAAGCGGTCGGTATCGACCGGCAGGCCGGGACCAACGATCAGCGGCCACCATTCGGGGCGGCGGGTGACGGGGTTCGGGCTGGCGGCGAACTGGTCGCCGGTGAGGGCGTGGCAGACGACGACGACATTGCTCTTGTCGGCGTTGAGCGTGCCCCAGGTCTCGTAGGCGATCTCGACATGTTCGAGCACGCGGCCGCTATCCAGCTTCAGGGGCCGGTCAGGGGTCGCGACGGACAGGTGTTTCAACCCGTCCGCGCCGCTGAGGGTGCGGGCGGGCGCTTGCATGGTGCGGAGCCTAGATCAGGTCGGACATGGAATGAAGCAATAGGCAGGAACGGGTCGTTTGCTCAAGGCGACGTTATTGCGCGCGGGTGAAGGAACAGCTTTT
>CALMWO010000590.1 GCA_937873805.1 uncultured Hyphomonadaceae bacterium | reverse complement strand
AAACAGGCTGCGACATCACGCGGCCGCGTTGCAGCCGATCGTGCATCGTCACCGACCCCGCGCGCGCGCCCGAGCGCATGTCGGTGGAATAGTATTCAACGTTCGTCATGCTCTCGACGCCGCCGGCGACGACAACATCAGCCGCGCCCGTCTGCACGAACATGGCGGCATCGATGATCGACTGCAGACCCGAGCCACAACGGCGATCAAGCTGGTAGCCCGGCACCGTAATCGGCAGGTCTGCGGCGAGCGCCGACCAGCGGGCCACGCAAGGCGCCTCGCCACTAGGATAGCCCTGCGCGAAGACGACGTCGTCTATCTTCTCGGGGTTGATCCTGGTGCGCTCGACCAGCGCTTTCAGCACGACCGCGCCAAGGTCGCCTGCCTGCATCGACGCAAGGCCACCCTGAAACTTGCCCACTGCGGTGCGGATCGGGCTGACAATGGCGGCGCGGCGAAGTTTGGTCATCTGGCGGCTTCCCTTGAATCGCGGGCACAATAGCGGCCTCTGGCTTTACGGCAACTCGGGTCGCTTTCAGCAAGAAAAGCTTGCTGGCGCATGCGTAAACAGGATGACAATCTGCAGCATGACCAAGGTTGAGACCCATCCAGAAATCAGAGACGCGATCCGCAAGCTATGCGGCCGCTTTCCCGGCCAATACTGGCGCGCGCTCGATCGCGAACGGGCCTATCCCAAGGATTTCGTCAACGCGCTGACCGAGGCCGGATGGTTGTCTGTGCTGATCCCAGAGCAATATGGCGGAGCAGGTCTGGGCATCGGCGCTGCATGCGCTGTGCTGGAGGAAATACATCGTTCAGGCGCCAATGGCGCAGCATGTCATGCGCAGATGTACACGATGGGTACGTTGCTGCGACACGGATCGGATGCCCAGAAAGAGAAGTGGCTACCGAAAATCGCCAGCGGTGAAGTTCGGCTGCAGGCTTTCGGCGTGACCGAACCGACAAGCGGCACGGATACAACGCGCATTCAGACCTTCGCGAAAAAGGTCGGCGACAAATACGTCGTCAATGGCTCGAAGATCTGGATCAGCCGCGCAGAACATTCCGACCTGATGATCCTGCTCTGCCGCACCAGCCAGCGCGACGAAGCTGGCAAGGCATCAGATGGAATGAGCGTGCTTCTGGTCGATATGCGGGAAGCCAAGGGCAAGGGCCTGACCATCAAACCAGTACGCACGATGCTGAACCACGCGACCACCGAGCTCTTCTTCGACAACATGGAAGTGCCCGCCGAAAACCTGATCGGGAAAGAAGGTGCGGGCTTCAAATACATCTTGGACGGCATGAACGCCGAGCGCATTCTGATCGCCTCCGAATGTATCGGCGATGGGAAGTTCTTCGTCGATCGCGCATCGGCTTACGCCAAAGACCGCTCGGTCTTCGGGCGGCCCATCGGCGAAAATCAGGGCGTTCAGTTCCCCATCGCGCGCGCACACGTGCAGGTGACAGCAGCAAGCCTCATGGTGGATCATGCGGCCCGTCTGTTCGAGGCTGGCCAGCCCTGCGGGTCGGAAGCCAACATGGCGAAAATGACGGCGTCGGAAGCATCGTGGTTTGCCGCCGACACCTGCGTGCAGACACATGGCGGGTTCGGCTTTGCGGAGGAATACGACATCGAACGCAAGTTCCGGGAAACACGACTCTATCAAGTTGCGCCCATTTCCACCAACCTGATCCTGAGCCATGTGGCGACGCATGTGCTCGGCATGCCGAAGTCGTTCTGATGAGCGCGCTGGACGTCTCAGAATGGATCGGGCGCAGCGAGACGTTGCGCGATCATGTAGCGCGCGAGCCGTTTGACCGGCTTGCTGCGATGCTCGACCGAACGCCAGAAGCGGCAACAATTCCGCCCATGGGCCACCTGCTCTGCTTCCTGCCGGGCGCGGCTCAAAGCGAGATTGGCGCAGATGGCCATCCCCGGCGCGGCGGGATCGTGCCTCCGATCGATCTACCCATGCGGATGGCGGCAGGCAGCCGCGTTTCGTTTCACGCGCCTGTTTCCTTCGATGCTGACATCCGTCGCGTATCGACCATCGCGAACGTCACCGAGAAAAACGGACGCACAGGCCGACTTATTTTTTTGACACTCCGCCACACGGTGTTCGTTGGCGAAACTTTGTGCATCACTGATGAGGCCGACATCGTCTTTCGCGAGAAAAGCGGAAATGCCGGCGCCTTGCCTCCCGGCGAGAGGCGCGACGCGCAGGTTTCGCGCAGCATCGAGCCCACAGCTGCGTTACTCTTCCGGTTTTCGGCTCTGACCTACAATGCACACCGCATTCATTACGACCGTGACTACGCGATGAAGGAAGAAGGCTATCCCGGGCTAGTCGTTCATGGCCCGCTGCTCGCAACCTTGCTGGTGGATCACTTCCGGCGGCATCGGCCAAACGATCCGGTAACCCATTTCGAGTTCCGTGCGCAGCGGCCGGTCTTCGACCTTGCACCCTTCACGGTGAATCTGGTCGATACAGAAGCTGGCGCAGATGTATGGGCGGCGGATAGCGACGGATACGTCGCGATGACCGGCAGGATTGGCGTGGGGTGACGATGAACTGGCGTTCTATGCTTTTCGTGCCTGCCGCGGCCCCGCAGCGTTGGGCAAAGGCGCATACGCGCGGCGCCGATGCGATTATCGTCGACCTGGAAGACTCGACACAGCCGGAAGCAAAGGCTGCAGCGCGAGCTCAGGCGAGAGAAGCCGTGCAGACGCTTCACGCCAACGGCGCAACCGTGACTGTGCGGGTCAACAACGATCCCGCCCATATCGAAGCGGACCTTGAAGCGGCTGTTGTGGCCGGGCTTACAGCCATCGTGATGCCGAAAGTTGAATCCGTATCAGAGCTTGATGGCCTCTCCGCGATGCTTGATGCGCTGGAATACGAAAACCGGATGGAGCGCTACACCATCGGCGTGATGGCCGTGATCGAGAGCCCACGCGCGCTGGAGCGCATCACGACGTTTGCGGGCCGCCCGCGCTTGATCGGCCTCTCGCTTGGCAGCGAGGACTTTGCCCTTTCGCTGGGGCGGCAACCCGCTCCGCTGTCACTCGGGCTCGCGGCGCAGACGATTGCCTATGCGGCGTCGGCGCGCGGCATCATGGGGATAGGCATGGCGACAGGCATCGCGAACTTCACCGATCTCGATGCATTCGCGGCCGAGGCGCGGCGATCACACGCGATGGGGCTCACCGGCGCTATGTGCATCCATCCCAATCAGATCGCTGTGCTGAACCAGTGCTTTGGCGTCAGCGACGACGCGGTGGCCGAAGCGCGCGCCATTCTCATGGCGTGGGAAACACGCCTAGATGGCGTCGTCTCGTATAAAGGCGCGATGATCGATCAGCCCGTCGTCGAACGCGCGCGTCGCCTTCTGAAATCGGCCGGGCTGGCGTGAGAACTGGTTCTCCCGCCGATGTGTTGCGCAGCCTGAAGGCAGGACAACGCGTCTATATTCAAGGCGGCCCGGGAGAATGCGCCGCCTTCTATCATCTCCTGAAAGAAAACCCCGGCTACGCGCATGGCGTGGAATTCTGGTCGTGCCTCGTGCCCGGCATAAACACGTTCGACTACGGCTTTCTGCCCGGCGACATACGGTTCACGACGTTCATGGCCTCGCCCGCGATCGAGCCATCAATAGCTGCTGGGCGAACGACGCTGATGGCGATGCCATATTCCGAGATTGGCGAGCTTCTGGCGCAAACGGAGTTTGACATCGCGATCTTCCAGACGTCCGCCATGGATGCAAAGGGCCAGTACTCGTTCGCCCACTCGTGCGACATGCCGCCGGTCGTCTGGCCGATGGCAGAGAGACGCATCGCTTTCGTCAACGAGCAGATGCGCAGTCTGCCTTGTGCCGAGAGCATGCCCGCGGAGGCGGTCGATCTGACAATCCCCATCAACGAGCCTCTGCTATCGCCCACGTCTGGCGGGCGGCGATCGGCAGCGGTTGACAAGATCGCGCAGCTTGTGGCCGAGCTCGTTCCGGATGGCGCAACGTTCCAGGCTGGCATTGGCGATACGCCGGCTGCCATCGTCTCGGCGCTCAGGCTTCATCGCGGGCTGCGTGTGCATTCGGGGATCATCACGCAGGAATACCAGCAGCTGGCCGAGAGCGGCGCCTTGGACGCGGCGGCCGAGCATGTGAGCGGCATTGCCTGGGGCGATGCAGCGTTCCGCAGCTGGCTGCCTCAGTCTGGTTTCGTCTTCCGTTCGGTCGTCAAGACACATGGCCATGACGAGCTGGCAGCCATCCCCGGCTTCGTGTCGATCGGATCGGCGCTCGAAGTGGATCTCGCAGGCAATCTCAATCTGGAATGGCGCGCCGGCCGGCGCGTAAGCAGCGTGGGCGGGGCGCCGGACTATCTGCGCGCTGCTGCAGCTTCCGCAGGCGGGCGGGCCATCATCGCCCTGCAGGCAGCAAGCGGAAGCGGCGGGTCGCGCATTGTGCCCAGCCTCAAGGCGCCATCGATTTCGGGCGAGCTGGCCGACATTGTCGTCACAGAACACGGCGTAGCCAGCATCAAGGGGCTGTCAGGCGATGATCGCGCGAAGGCGATGATCGCAATCGCGGCCCCGGAACACCGTGCATTCCTCGAAGATGCCCGCCGGCGCGGATCGACCTGATCGCCCGAGTGATTCCACATAATCGGTCTCAAACCGGCAAGCCGACGCCCGCAAATGGCATTGTCGCACGATTACAGCCAGAATCCGGGGGCTCGGCGGCGTTGACGAAATGTCCTATCGTGCTGCTACATCATTTCGCAGACGCTACCATCATGCCGGCCCGCATAACGCCTTCAGCCTCCTTTCTGACCGATCCGACGGTCAGCGACCCTGTTCTCGGGTTCGCGGAAACGTCACATCGCGCACGGAACGCAGCGGAGCTCGACGCCACGATGGCGGACTACATGCGCCGCTTTGAAATGGACGCGTTCGTCCTCTGCCGCGCGACGGACAGCCAGAAGCAACCGTCAGCCGCGAAGATCTGCGGCGGCAGCAACAAGTTGTGGCGCGCGCATTACGACGAGAACGATCTGGCGACCTCGGATGGAATTCTGGGCTACGGGCAGAACACTGCTGCACCAACGACCTGGATGACCTTCCGCGCCGAGCAGACCATTCAGGGCGCGCCGACACAGATATACGACGAGGCGAAGGCGTTTGGTTTGCGCGATGGATTTTACCTGCCGATCCATCAAGGTGACGGATCGATGCTGGCCGTGTCCATGATGGCGAAACAGAAGCTGCCTGAGTCACGCGCGACGCTAGCGGCGCTGCACATGCTGGCGATCTATTACCACATCGCAGCGGAACGACTGGGCCTGGTGACCCCGCCCGCGCCGACGTCGCCAGCAAAGCCGACGCTGACAAAACGTCAGCTGGAATGCCTGAAGTGGGTGCGCGCTGGCGAATCGAGTTGGGAGATCGGGCAGATCCTCAACCTCTCCGAGCACACCGTGAACGAACACCTGCAGGCGGCGCGGCGGCGGCTGGGCGTGCGGACCACCACGCAGGCTGTTCTGGAAGCCGCCGCACGGGGCTTGATCAAGCTCTGAGCTGACCCCCAAGATTTGGGGGGTATGCGTTTAGGCGAACTTTGCCACAATAGGGTCACTGGGCAGGGGTGACGGGCCACTTCGTTTGCGGCGTATTGATCGCCGGAACGAGCGCCCTTCAGAAATCAACCTTACAAAACATGCATGTACGCTGGGATCAGCACGTCTGAACTCGACTTCCGTTACCTCGGTGGATAGCCTGTGAGATAAGCCCTCACGAGGTCGGCCATGCATGGACAGGACTGCCCGCCTTTGCGGTTTGCGCTTGTCAGCGTGACGCTGACGATCGCTTGCGCACTGCCGGCAGCGGCTCAGGTCCTGGAGATCGGGCCGGCCGGCGTAACGTCTATTGCAGGTCCGAACGTGATCACCGCCGATGGCGTGCGCGCCATTGCTCCCTTCCGGCCGGCGCCAAAGGCTGTTGGAGCGCCCGCCTCTACGCAGCCGCTGCTGGATCGGGCCGGAGAGGCCAGCGACTTGTCGCCACGGCTGCTGGAGGCGATCGCTTACGTGGAATCCCGCTTCCGCCACAACGCGATCTCGCCCAAAGGCGCGATTGGCATGATGCAGCTGATGCCGGCGACCGCTGGCGACCTTGGCGTCGATCCGCGCGATCCGGCCCAGAATGCACGCGGCGGCGCGGCCTATCTGCGTCAGATGCTTGCAATGTTCGACAACAACGTGGAACTCGCAGTGGCGGCCTACAATGCCGGGCCCAACGCAGTGCGGAAACATAACGGCGTGCCGCCCTATGCAGAGACCCGCTCCTATGTGGCGGCTGTGATGGACTATCTCGCCACGACCAGCGTACCGGAGACCAAGTGATGGCGTTCGCATCCAGATTTGCCGTGTTGACCGCTGGCGCGATGATCGCCGCTCAGGAAGCGCTGGCGCAGGTCGGTTCGCCTCAAGGCTCCGGCCCGATCCTTGGCGCCGTGAATTGGGTTCGCGGTACGATGGAGGGTGGCATCGCCACCGCTGTCGCCGTCATTGCGGTCGCTTTCGTAGGCTTCATGATGCTGACCGGGCGGATGAACTGGAAGCACGGCATCACAGTCATCGTCGGATGCTTCATCCTGTTTGGCGCCGCGACGATTGTCGGCGGCATCCAGATGGCAGCGCGGACGGCAGGATAGACGCATGGCCGGAATGGAGCGCGACATCGTCTTCAACGCCCTGACCCGCCCGCAGATGTTTGCGGGCGTGAGCTACTCGTTCTTTGTTCTGAACCTCGTCGTCACAACCGAGATGTTCCTGATCACCAAGTCATTCTGGGCGATCGTCACCGCGCTGGTTCTGCACGTGATCGGTTACCTGATGTGCCTGCGCGAGCCGCGCTGGCTCGACCTCTGGATCCAGAAGGTCAGCCGCTGCCCGCGCGTGAAGAACTACAATCATTGGCATTGCAACTCTTACTCGCCCAGTACGTACGATCCATGAAAAAGAAGCCGGCTCCGAAGAAGGGGACGAGGGGCAACACAAGACTGGCGCGCCGCGAGAAGAAAGCGGCGGACATGTTGCCCTATGCGCGGCACATCGACGAAACGACTCTCGCGACACGTGACGGCGCGCAGATCCAGGTGCTGCACCTCACAGGCTTCGCTTTCGAAACAGCCGATACGCAAGAACTGAACTACCGCAAGAATGTGCGCGACACCGTGCTTCGAGGTATCGCTTCGTCTCGCCTGTCGATCGGGGCGCACGTAATCCGCCACATGGTGCGACCAGGATTGGAGGGAGACTTCTCCAACCTGTTCGCGCGCAATCTCGATTCGAGCTGGCGCACACGCCTCTCCGGGCGGCGGCTGTTCGTCAACGACCTGTTTCTCACACTGACCCGCAAGCCAGCCCTTGCCCGCGCAGGCTTCATGGGCGCGAAGAAACAATGGGACGCTGTGAGCCGCGTACGCGACAGGCGCGAGCTGGACGCGGCGACCGATAGCCTGATGGCCGCGCTGCAGCCTTATGGCCCGCGCCTGCTCGGCGCCTATGAAACACCGGGCGGATTGTTCTCAGAGCCGCTTGAATTCCTCGCCTTCCTGTTCGATGGCGAATTGCGCCCGGTGCCTTTCGAGAAGGGCAAGGTCGCCTTCGTCGATCGCCGCGTGAGCTTCGGCAAGGATGCGCTCGAATTCTCCGGCAATGCCCGCAGCCCGCGTACGTTGGCAGGCATCCTGTCGGTCAAGGAATACCCGCCCCACACCGCGGCCGGACAACTCGACAGCCTGCTGCGCGTGCCGCACGAGATGGTCATCTCGCAGAGCTTCGCGTTCATGGATCGCCAGCCTGCCCTTAGCCGCATGAATACGGTCTTGCGCCGGATGCGCGCGGCTGATGACGAAGCCCTCTCGCTGCGCCGCGACCTTGTTCAGGCGAAGGATGATGTGGCCGCAGGCCGCGCGGTGTTTGGCGAGCATCATTTCACGATCATGGTTCGCGCGCCGGATTTCGAGCCGCTCGACAATGCCGTGGCCGATGTGCAGGCGGCGCTGACCGAAATCGGCGTCATCGGCGTGCGCGAAGAAGCAGCGTTGGAGCCGAGCTTCTGGGCGCAGTTTCCCGGCAACGGACAGTACATCCCGCGCAAGGCGCTGATCTCGTCCGCCAACTTCGCAGGGCTTGCCAGCTTCCACAGCCATCCGGTCGGACGCGCGGGCGGCAATCACTGGGGGCCAGCCGTCACACTGCT
>CALMWO010000589.1 GCA_937873805.1 uncultured Hyphomonadaceae bacterium | reverse complement strand
TGCGCCGCCCGCCGGGCCGCGAAGCCTATCCGGGCGACGTGTTCTATCTGCACTCCCGCCTGCTCGAGCGCGCGGCGAAAATGAACGAGGACCATGGTTCGGGTTCGCTGACGGCTCTGCCGGTCATCGAAACGCAGGCCAACGACGTTTCGGCCTACATCCCGACCAACGTGATCTCGATCACCGACGGCCAGATCTTCCTCGAGACCGACCTGTTCAACTCGGGCATCCGCCCGGCCGTGAACGTCGGCCTCTCGGTGTCGCGCGTGGGCGGTTCGGCCCAGGTGAAATCGACCAAGCAGGTGTCGGGCACGATGAAGTCGGAGCTTTCCCAGTACCGGGAAATGGCTGCCTTCGCGAAATTCGGTTCGGACCTCGACGCCGCGACGCAGCGCCAGCTGAACCGTGGCGCACGCCTGACCCAGCTCCTGAAGCAGCCGCAATACTCGCCGCTGTCGATGGAAGAGCAGGTCGTGGTGGTTTACGCCGGCACGCGCGGCTATCTCGACAAGGTTGCGGTCGAGCAGGTCGGCCGTTTCGAAGCCGAGCTGCTGCGCCATGTCCGCGCCGACAAGCAGGATCTTCTCGCGGACATCCGCGACAAGAAAGACATCTCCAAGAACGGCAAGGACGGCGGCAAGATCGAAGACGCGATCAAGTCGACGCTCGAGTCTTTCACCAAGACGTTCGCGTAACCCCGAAGTCTGAGGACAAGGCATAGCCCATGCCCAGCCTGAAGGAATTCCGCCTCCGGATCGTCAGCGTGAAGTCCACGCAAAAGATCACCAAGGCGCTGCAGATGGTGGCCACCGCCAAGCTGAAGCGTGCGCAGGAAGCTGCGCAGGCGGCGCGTCCCTATGCGACGCGTATGGCGTCGGTGATTGCAAACCTCGCGAGCGGGGCTGCTGCTGGCGGCGGACCGAAACTGATCGCGGGCACGGGATCGGATGATGTCCACCTGCTGGTCGTGCTCACGAGCGAGCGCGGCCTGTGCGGCGGCTTCAACACCAACATCGTCAAGCTGGCGCGGACGGAAATCCGCCGTCTTCAGGCTGCCGGCAAGACGGTGAAGATCCTCACGATCGGCAAGAAGGGCTCGGACGCGCTGAAGCGCCAGTTCGGACAGCTGATCGTCGGCCATATCGACCGCAAGTCAGAGCGCTCGGTGACAGCCGAGGGTGCTGCCCGTATCGCCGCCGAGATCACCGATCGTTTTGATCGCGCGGAGTTCGATGTCGCGACGCTGGTGTTTGCCCGCTTCAAGAACCTGCTGACGCAGATCCCGACGGCCATGCAGCTGATTCCGGCGAAGGCGCCGGCGGATGCTCCGGTCGTTGACCTGCAGGGCGCGCGCTACATCTACGAGCCGTCGGAAGAGGCGATCCTCGAGACGCTGCTGCCGCGCTATCTCGGCACGCAACTCCTTTCGGCGCTGCTGGAAACCGAAGCCGGCTTCCAGGGCGCGCAGATGACCGCCATGGACAACGCGACGCGCAACGCAGGCGACATGATCAAGTCGCTGCAGCTTCGCTACAACCGTGCGCGTCAGGCGCAGATCACCAAAGAACTCATCGAGATCATTTCGGGCGCCGAAGCGCTCTAACGACATACGACTGAACAGAGGCCAGCCATGAACACGAAAACCGCCACCAACGTGAAGGGCCGCGTAAGCCAAGTCATCGGCGCCGTCGTCGACGTCGAGTTCGACGGCGAACTGCCGGCGATCCTGAACGCGCTGGAGACGACGAACAACGGCACGCGCCTTGTTCTCGAAGTCGCCCAGCACCTCGGCGAGAACGCTGTCCGCACGATCGCGATGGACTCGACCGAAGGCCTGACGCGCGGCCACGAAGTCCGCGACACGGGCACGGCGATCTCGGTTCCGGTTGGCGAAGCGACGCTCGGCCGCATCATGAACGTGATCGGCGAGCCGATCGACGAAGCTGGTCCGGTCTCGCGCGAATTCACCCGCGGCATCCACCAGCCCGCGCCTGACTTCGTTGACCAGAAGCCGGTGCCGGAAATCCTTCCGACGGGCATCAAGGTCGTCGACCTGCTGTGCCCCTATGCGAAGGGCGGCAAGATCGGCCTGTTCGGCGGCGCAGGCGTCGGCAAGACCGTTCTCATTCAAGAGCTGATCAACAACATCGCGAAGGCCTATGGCGGTTACTCCGTGTTCGCCGGCGTCGGCGAGCGTACGCGCGAAGGCAACGACCTCTATCACGAGATGGTGGAATCGGGCGTGA
>CALMWO010000588.1 GCA_937873805.1 uncultured Hyphomonadaceae bacterium | reverse complement strand
AACAACTGGCAGGCCTGGTTTGGCGGCCCCACATGGACGTGGGAGCCGCGCCGCCGGCAGTATTACCTGCACAACTTTCTCTCGACGCAACCAGACCTGAACTTCCGCAACGAAGCTGTCCGCTCCGCTATCCTCGAAGTCGCGCGCCATTGGCTCGCCATGGGCGTCGATGGCTTTCGACTGGACGTAGCGAATTACTACGTTCACGACGCTCAACTGCGTGACAACCCACCGTCTGGCGATCCAGCGCCTGCGCTCCCGCGCAACATGCAGATCCATGAATTCAACTCGAACCAACCAGAGACGCTCGACTTCATCGCGAAGGTCCGCGAACGCGTGGATGGGCACGGCGACAACATGACGGTCGGCGAACTCGCGCCTGGGTCATACGGGCTGATGGTCGAGTACACGAAGGGCAGCCATCGGCTGCACACTGCCTATGCCTTCGACTTCCTCAGCGCCTGGCCCGGCGTCGAGAAGATGGCCGACATCCTCGCGCAATGGCGTGAAGGCCCGGACGATGGCTGGCCGAGCTGGGCGTTCTCCAATCACGATGTCACACGCGTCGCGACCCGCTGGGGCGAAGCCATCGGTTGCCCTCCGCCTCGCGCGGCGCCTATCTTTGCTGCGCTGCTGCTCTCCCTGCGCGGAACAATTTTCCTCTATCAGGGCGAAGAACTAGGCCTGCCCGAAGCGGATGTGCCGTTCGAAAAACTGCAGGACCCGTGGGGCATCGCTGGCTGGCCGGCGACAAAGGGCAGGGATGGCTGCCGCACGCCGATCCCATGGAAAGACGAAACGCTCGCCGGGTTTTCGAAGTCGAAAGATACGTGGCTTCCCGTCGATGCGCGCCAGCGCCTGCTCGCCGCGGACAAGCAGGAAAAGCTTGCTGAATCCATGCTGCACACAACCCGCAGCCTGGTCGCCCTGCGCAAGGAAAGCACCGCGCTCAGCGCCGGCTCATTCCGTGTGGTCCACGCATCCGAAAACCTTCTGGTGTTCGACCGCGAACATGAAGGCGAGCGCATCCAGTGCGTCTTCAACTTCGGCGCTTCCGAAACGACCCGCGCCTATGACGTGAAGCCGTCTGTTATCTGGACGTCTGATCCCGTGTTCAACGGATCGAACCTGATCCTGCCGCCATTCTCGGCTGCAATATTGAAGCTGTCCTAGTGTCCAGCCGCCTTCGAGAAGACCTGCAGCACCACGACGCCGGTAATGATAAGGCCCATTCCGATGACGGCGGGAGCATCCAGTTTTTGGCCGAATAGCAGCCAGCCAACCACGGCCACCAGTGTAACGCCCGCTCCGGCCCAGATGGCATACGCCACGCCAATGGGGATAGTCTTCAGCGTCAGCGCCAGGAAATGAAACGCCACGCCGTATCCCACGACGACAATGATGGACGGGATAAGCTTGGTGAAGCCTTCCGATGCCTTCAATGAGGATGTCGCAATAACTTCCGCAATGATGGAAATGGCGAGATAGACATACTGCATGGCGCGCTCCCTGGGCTCCCGATGCTGGCGAAACTAGCGCGGGCGCGCACGTTCACATCAGCGCGACGGGCAGCTAGAGTGGTTTCATGATCCGCGTCCAGACCGAAGCCTTCGACCCGCACGCTGAAACCGCCGCCTTTGCAAAGGGCCGCGGCGACGCCGGTGCGCTTGCCAGCTTCGTCGGCTCGGTGCGCGACAGCGCCCATGGCGGCGAAGTCAGCGCACTGGACCTCGAAGCCTATCCTGGCTTCACCGAGAAACAGATCGCCCAGCTCGAAGCCGACGCCCGCTCCCGCTTCGACGTCATCGACACCCTCGTCATCCACCGCTACGGCCGAATGGCGCCCGGCGAGGCGATCGTGCTTGTCGCCGCTCTTTCCAAACACCGCCGCGAGGCCCTGCAAGCCATCGACTATCTGATGGACCGTCTCAAGACCGAAGCCCCCTTCTGGAAGAAAGAGCTTCGCGCCGAAGGCGGGGAGTGGATAGAACCGCGCGCAGATGATCGCGAAGCGCACGCACGCTGGAACCCAAAAAATACCACGAAGGAATAACCATGCCCGGACCCGCCTATCCCCCGCTGACAGCCCCGGGCGGCAAGATGGTCGACACGATGGAGTTCAAACAACTCCGCGTGTGCGTCATGACGATCTCCGACACGCGCACCGATGAAACAGATACGTCCGGCCATCTCCTCGCTGATCGCGTGAAGGAAGCCGGCCACGAAGTCGCCGACAAGGCCATAGTGCCGGACGAGGTCAACGCCATCCGCGCCATCATGCGCAAATGGATCGCCGACCCAACTATCGACGCTGTCGTCACGACCGGCGGCACGGGCCTTACAGGCCGCGATGTCACGCCCGAAGCCGTCCGCCCGCTCTTTGACAAGGAGATCGAAGGCTTCAACACGGTCTGGCATCTGGTCTCGTTCCAGAGCGTCGGCACATCCACGCTGCAATCACGCGCCTGCGCCGGAGTTGCGAACGCCACCTTCATCTTCTGCCTGCCGGGTTCAAACGGAGCCGTGAAAGACGGATGGGACAAGCTCATCCGCTGGCAACTCGACTCGCGCCACATGCCCTGCAACATGGTCGAACTGATGCCGCGCTTGCTGGAATCCTGAGCCCCCTTGTGAGCGTCCGCTCACATCGCTATCTGTAGCCGCGACATAAGGGGATACCGAACATGAAAACCCGCCGCCTGGGCCGCAGCGCGATCCATGTGTCCGAAATCTGCATGGGCACGATGACCTTCGGCAATC
>CALMWO010000587.1 GCA_937873805.1 uncultured Hyphomonadaceae bacterium | reverse complement strand
GTCTGGAGTTAGTCGGCCAGCGGCTCGGTCTGGGAAACGCTCGCAACCTGCTCGGTCGCCGGCGCTTCCGCAGCGTCCCGCGCCATGTCCTGCATGGCATACCACGCGCCCGCCATCGCCATGACGGCAGCGGTGAAGAGGATCGAAGCCTGATGCATGTTGGCCTCCGCGTCAGCCCCGCTTTGGCGAGGGTTACTGTGGGCGCAACCATGCCAACCCGTGGTGAACATCCGGTTCAGCCGGTCTGTGAAATTTGACTGATTGGGGGTGCAAACGCAGTTCCCGGGTCAGGAAACAAAACCCGGAAAGCAAAAATCCCCGGAGCATCGCCCCGGGGATTCATGTTCATGTCTATGAACTCAGGCCTTAATCCAGCTTCCGCTCGATCAGTTCCACCTGGAAGCATTCGATCTGGTCGCCTTCGCGGATGTCCTGGTAGTTCAGGAAAGCCATGCCGCATTCCATGCCCTGCTTCACTTCCGGGACTTCGTCCTTGAAGCGTTTCAGGGTGGACAGCGTGCCCTCGTGGATCACGACGTTGTCGCGCAGCAGGCGGACGCCCGAACCGCGACGCACGATGCCCTCGGAAACACGGCAACCGGCAACCTTGCCAGCTTTCGAGATCGAGAAGACCTGCAGAATTTCCGCGTAGCCCAGGAAGGTCTCGCGACGTTCCGGCGCCAGCATGCCCGAGAGCACGCCTTTCACGTCGTCGATCAGGTTGTAAATGATCGAGTAGTACCGGATCTCGACGCCTTCGCGCTCGGCCAGATCGCGCGCCTGCTTGTTGGCGCGGACGTTGAACGCGATGATCGGAGCATTGGCGCCGGCAGCAAGCTGCACGTCGCTTTCCGAAATCCCGCCAACAGCGCCGAGCACGACGCGCGCACGGACTTCGTCCGTCGACAGCTTCTCGAGAGCCTGCGTGATCGCTTCGACCGAACCTTGCACGTCACCCTTGAGGATGAACGCAGCTTCCTTGGTCTGGCCCCCAGCAGCCGTGCCGCCTTCTTTCAGGCGCGCCAGCATCTGGTCGAGCGACGTGCGCATGCCCGCACCCGACTTGTTGCGCTTGGTGCGAACGCGGTAATCGATGATCTCGCGTGCGCGCGCTTCCGAGTCGACGACCACGAACGCATCGCCCGGATCGGGCGAACCATCGAGGCCGAGAATTTCCACCGGCGTCGCCGGACCAGCCGTTTCGAGAGACTGGCCACGCTCGTTGTTCAGCGCCTTCACACGGCCCCACTGTGCGCCGGCGACGATGATGTCGCCCTTGCTCAGCGTGCCGCGGTTGACCAGCACGGTCGCGACCGAACCACGGCCCTTGTCGAGCTTGGATTCGATGACCACGCCATCGGCGTCGCGGTCCGGGTTGGCCTTGAGTTCGAGAATCTCGGCGAGCGCCGAGATCGTCGCGGTGAGTTCGTCGAGGCCGGTCTTCTTCAGCGCCGAAACGCTCACGGCCGGCGTCTCGCCGCCCATGGCTTCGACCTGCACGTCGTATTGCAGGAGCTGCGTCAGAACCTTGTTCGGATCGGCGTCGTGCTTGTCGACCTTGTTGACCGCCACGATGATCGGAGCGCCGGCAGCTTTCGCGTGCTGGATCGCCTCGATCGTCTGCGGCATCACGCCGTCGTCCGCCGCTACCACGAGGATGACGATGTCGGTGGCGTTCGCGCCGCGGGCGCGCATGGACGAGAAGGCCGCGTGGCCAGGCGTGTCGAGGAAGGTGATCTTTTCCCCCGACTTGAGTTGCACCTGATAGGCGCCGATGTGCTGCGTGATGCCGCCAGCTTCGCCCGACACAACGTCGGTCTGGCGCAGCGCATCGAGCAGCGACGTCTTGCCGTGGTCGACGTGACCCATGACGGTCACGACAGGCGGACGCGGCTCGAGGTGATCATCGATGTCTTCATGACCCTCGAGGCCGATCTCGACGTCTGATTCCGCAACACGTTTCACGGTGTGGCCGAATTCCTCGACGATGAGCTGGGCGGTATCCGCATCCAGCACGTCGGTCGAGCGCACGAGTTCGCCCTGCTGCATCATGAACTTGACGACGTCGGCCTGCCGCTCGCTCATACGGTTGGCGAGGTCAGCGACCGTGATCGATTCCGGCAGCACGACTTCGCGCGAGACTTTCTCGGCTCCGCCGCCAGCCATCTTGAGGCGGCGTTCGCGCTCACGTTCGCGGGCGCGTTTCACCGCAGCGTAGGAACGCTGCTTTTCATCGTCGTCGCCGAGCGCGGCCGAGACGGTCAGCCTGCCCTGACGGCGCTTGGGCTCGTCCTTGCGGGCCGGGCGATCGGCGCCGCCGGGCGCGTCATCGCCAGCCGTCTTCACACGTTTGACGCGTCCGCCCAGTTCGGACAGCGGCGTCAGTTCATCGGGATCAAGCGGCGCAAGCGGACGCGGTCCACCCGGACGGCCCGGAGGGCTGCCCGGACGGGCAGCGCCAGCGGGAGCGCCAGGACGCGGACGATCGCCGCCCGGACCACCCGGACGCGGAGCGCCGGGGCCACGCGGGCCCGCATCGGGACGAACGCGAACAGCGCCACCCGGACCACGCGGAGGGGCGCCAGCACCAGCGCCGCCGCCAGCACGCGGCGC
>CALMWO010000586.1 GCA_937873805.1 uncultured Hyphomonadaceae bacterium | reverse complement strand
AATCGCAGCCTCGGGCAACGCTGTGCATTGCGCCCCAGACCCGCGAGGTCGCAGTCACGGCGGCGGGCGCGGCGGATGTGCTTGAGGCGCAGGTGGTCGGCGCGACGTGCGAGCAGGCCGTTGTGCTGCTGACCTTGCGCAAGGCGGATGGTTTCCTGCTGTGGTCCCATTCCGCGCGCGCAACGGATACGTGGGCGTTTGTTCCGGCATCGGATGATGCGCCGGTCAATCCTCCGAAGGCGATGGAGGCTTTCCTTGCCGAGGTGCTGAAGAACGTTCGCGTCGCGAAAACCGGCGAGGCGTCCGATTGGCCCGAAGGCGCGGAACGTCCCGAAGATCCATCCGGCCTCTATCATGCCACGCCGTTTCCGCGCGATGCGTACATCATCCTCCGAAACAAGAATGCGCCGATGCTGTGCGTGCAGGCCGAAATGGGGACGAGCTATTGCGCAGCCTACGATCCTGAATTCGATGACGTGGCGAACACGTTTTACAGTTCGTCGTCGTGACCGTCAGGGCTTGCCCTGCAGACGGGCCATTGCGCCTTGCGCCACGAACCGTGCGGTCGAATTGAACTGACGGTTGGCGAGCGCGAACACGATCACCATGGTCGCCATCACGAACGCCCACCATGTGATGAACCAGGCCAGCACCGCGATCGCGAGAAAGAAGGCGCGAAGGCCATGCGTGAACTGCCCGGCCGCTGCGATATTCATCTCCCCCATCGCAGCTGCGGATTCTTCCACGCCGGGCTCTCCCGCCTCGGGCGTGGCGGCAAGCATCACTGCGGAGTAGTTGAACAGCCTGTAGGCCCAGCCGAACTTGAAGAAGGCGTAGGCATAAAGGCCCATCAGCATCGCGGTCTTCACATAGAATGCGGCGCGATCGATCTCGAGATGGACGAAGCTTTCCTCGAACGCGCGGATGATCGTGTCAGCCGCCGTCAGCAGACCAAAGCCTGCGCCTACAGCCAGCAACGCGGTCGATGCGAAAAATGACGTCGCCTGCTGGAGGCCGGTGATGATGTTGGCGTCGACGAGGCGGACTTCCCGCTTCGCCATCTGCCGCATCCACTCACGGCGCTGCGTCTTCATCGCCGCTGACAGCGTGTGCTTGTGCAGCGGTGACATGTCGATCAGCCAGCCCAGGAACCACCAGGCGACCAGAAAGAAAACCAGTGCGCCGCCATCGAGCCAGGTCATCGTCCGCTCCGAGATTCGGAACGCACTTTCCAGCAGGATGGGGCGCTAGGCCAGTCCTATCCGGCGTTTAGCCGTTGCCGAGGAAGTCGCCCTTGCCCAGCGGCACGCCATTGTGGCGGAGGATCGCGTAGGCTGTGGTCACGTGAAACAGGAAGTTCGGCAGAACGAAGCCGGTGAGATAATTGAGGCCGGTGAACTTCATCTCGCCATTCGGAAATTTCAGAACGACCTCACGCTCTTCCGAGCCATCCACGGCGCTCGCCGGAACCGACTTGATGTAATCAACCGTCTTTTTGATGCGCTCGCGCAATTCGGGAATGGTGGTTTCCGTATCGGCCATCGCTGGCGCAGTACCGCCGGAAAGCCGGGAAATCGCGAACTTGGACGTGTCGCTGGCGAACTGGATTTGCGCGGACAGCGGCCGCATGTCGGGCGCGAGGCGCGATGTTACCAGCAGGTTTGGATCGAAATTGCGCTCCCTGGCGTATTTTTCGGCTTTGTCGAGAAGTGCGTCGAGATTGCCCAGCATGCGCAGAAACACGGGCGCGCTGGCCTTATGCATCGAAATCGACATTGGAGTTGTTCCTTGTTGCCCTCTATTCCGCCAAAGGAATTGGCGGCGTCCGCCTTGGCATATGGGCGCCGTTTTTGGCCGCGCAATCTGCTAGGATTACGAATCGTCGCCTTCGAGGTTTTCGTGAAACTGCAATTCTGGTTCGAATTCGCCTCGACCTACTCCTACCCCGCCGTCATGCGCGTGGACAAAATCGCAGCCGCGCGCGGCGTCGCCATTGAGTGGCGGCCCTTCCTGCTTGATCCGCTCTTTCATGCCCAGCAGGGCCTGAAGGACAGTCCGTTCAACGTCGTGCCGGTGAAGGGCTCGTACATGTGGCGGGACGTGGAGCGGACCTGCGAAAAATACGGCCTGCCGTTCCGGCGGCCGGGGCGCTTTCCCCAGAACGGGCTGATGGCGGCGCGCATCACCCTTTCCCTACCGCAGGACGAGCGGCCCAACTTCGTGAAGGCGGTCTATCAGGCAAGTTTCGTCCACGACCGGGATATCTCCGATCCGCAGATCCTGCATGCCGCAGCGCGGCGCGCCGGCCTCGATCCGCTGGAAGTTCTCGCCGCCATGACATCCGAGCCGATGAAGGACCTGTTGCGTGAGGAGACGGCCAAAGCCGCCGATCTCGGCATCTTTGGCGCCCCCAGCTTCGTGACAGGGGATGGCGAATTGTTCTGGGGCAATGATCGTCTCGAAGACGCACTTGATTGGACGGTGCGCGGAACGCTAAGACCCAACACACAAAACTGAAGAAGCGGTACGTCGGGAGACTCCCATGGCTTTCGTGCTCAGCGAAGAGCAACAGATGCTGCGCGACAGCGCGCGTGCGTTTGCTGACGAGAAGCTGCCCGTCAGCCAGTTGCGCGCGCTTCGTGCGAAGGGCGAAGGGTTCGACAAGGCTGCATGGAAGGAAATGGCCGAGCTTGGCTTTGCAGGTGTTCTGATCCCGGAAGAGTTTGGCGGGTCAGGCTTTGGCTATGTCGGCCTTGGCCAGGTGCTCGAAGCGCAGGGCCGCACCATCGCCGCCTCGCCGCTTCTTTCAACCGCCCTGGTCGGTGCATCGGCGCTGGTTCTCGCTGGCAGCCAGAAGCAGAAGGAAACCTATCTCCCGCAGATCGCGACTGGCGACCTGCTGACCGCGCTCGCTGTCGATGAGGGTGCGCATCACGATCCGGCGCATATCAAGCTTGCCGCAACAAAGTCCGCCAGCGGTTACACGCTGTCGGGCGACAAGCGTTATGTGGTGGATGGAGCCGAGGCCGGACTGTTGATCGTCGCCGCGCGCACGTCCGGCGGCGAAAGCGACACGAAAGGCATCACGCTTTTCCTTGTACCCGCAGATGCCAAAGGCGTCAGCCGCACAGCATTGAAAACGCTTGATGCGCATGCAGCCGCCAACATCAGCTTCGCCAATGTGGAAGTCGGCGCAGACGCTGTGCTCGGCACGGTCGATGGCGGTTCCGCCATGCTCGACGCTATTCTCGACCGCGCCCGCATCGGCCTTGCCGCCGAAGCGCTGGGCGCAGCGGATGCCGCCTTCGACATGACTTCCGAGTATCTCAAGATCCGCAAGCAATTCGGCCAGCTGATCGGTTCGTTCCAGTCGCTGCAGCATCGCGCGGCGATCATGTTCACCGAACTTGAGCTCACCCGCTCATGCGTCGGCGCTGCCCTCGCCGCGCTGGACGCCAATGCCAACAATGTTGGCGAGCTGGCGTCTCTGGCGAAGGCTCGCGCCGCTGAGACCCTTCACCTTGTTTCGAACGAAACCGTGCAGATGCATGGCGGCATAGGCATGACCGACGCGCATGACTCGGGCCTCTACATGAAGCGAGCGCGCGTGCTGGAAGCGCTCTATGGCGGCGAAAGCTTCCATCGCGACCGTTATGCCAAGCTGGGCGGATACTAGGCCGCATTTTGTAATCGTCTGATCTGGAGCGACGCCGAATGGCCACAGACTGGAACGCTCAGACCAGCGACCCGACTACGCGAAAGCTGATGCAGGGCTTCCCACCGGAGCCTGATCGTATTGTGCGATCGGACAATGCCGGCCTCTCAGGCAATTCCTTTCCCAACACGCGCTGGGCCTTCAGCCATCAGCGCGAGATGAAGTCGACCGTGAACATCCGGCGCGGGGCCGCCGCCACCTACGCCTTCCCGAAAAAACTGCGCAGCGACATCGACGGGCTTTCCTTCACGACGCAGGAAGGCCAGCAGCTGACCTGGGCGCAATCTATCGATGCGATGTTC